>DAIQNC010000018.1:0-15097 GCA_036788655.1 Ktedonobacteraceae bacterium | reverse complement strand
CATCCAGAAGTCATCCAGGAGGGTATGGTGTTTGCGCTAGAGACATTCTGGCCTGCATCTGATGGCTGGTCTGCGGCACGTATCGAGGAGCAGTTGATTGTCACAAAGAATGGTTGTGAGGTCATTACACGCTTCCCGGCGGAGAAACTCCTCGTAGCAGGTGTACGCTATTACACCGTTGATGGCCCACTACCAACTACTCGTGATACACAGTCAAACTTGAATACAACATGGGAGTGAGGGTAAGTCTACTTGCCCTTCTCCTCTTTACACAATCATATTGGTAGATATCCAATTGTATTTTGACGGGAGACCAACGATGGCAACAGATGTCATCTTACCAGCTCTGGGTATGTCGCAGGACACAGGCAAGATAGTACAGTGGCTCAAAGCTGAGGGCGCACAGGTCGTGAAAGGCGAACCACTGGCAGAAATCGAGACCGATAAAGCAACTGTGGAGATTGAGGCTCCAGCAGATGGCGTACTTACTCGTGTCTCGGCTTCAGCAGGTGACGATGTGCCAGTGGGACAGGTCATTGCAGTCATCCTTGCGGATAACGAGGCGTTGTCTCAAAATGGAGTACACAGAGAAGTGCAGCAAGTTTCTGGGTCTCAGACTGAAATCACTCCACAAAAGCGAGCCAATTCTCCTGCCCTTGTACCTGAGACGACACTGCGGTCAGTAGTCAATGCCAGTACACTTGCCTCACGCATAGCTGCCGACCATAATGTCGATTTAAGCCAGGTAAAACCAACTGGGAAGCGCATTCAAAAAGCTGATGTGCTGGCATATATTCAAAATCAAGCACCTAGTTCCACATCTTCAACTTTACCGCGCTTAATAAAGGCATCACCAAAGGCTCGTCGGCTCGCCTCTGAGCAAGGAGCCGACATTCGATACATCAAGGGCAGTGGACCAGAAGGAGCGGTGTTGGCAGCAGATGTGCTAGCTGCAAGCGTCCAAATTCCGCTTGTTAAGGAAGCTGCGGTATTCATTCCAGAGAGCGAATCATCGGCCTTGAAGATGAATGGCTCGAATGGTTCGGCCCAGAGTTCCATATGGCGTATTATGGCAGAGCGCACAGCACAAAGTTGGACAAATGTACCGCACTTTTATCTGATGCGTGAAGTCAATGCAAGCCGCCTTATCAGTTGGCGCGAACAAATTATGAAGCAGTCCATGTTCAAAGTGACATACACTGATTTGCTCGTGAAAATTGTTGCAGCCGCACTACGTAGCAATCCTCGTCTCAACGCTTCATGGGATGCTGGCAAAGTGACACTACAGTCAGAAGTTCATATTGGTCTGGCAGTAGCTATTGAAGGCGGTCTAGTCGTTCCAGTTATTCATCAGGCGGATACGCTGAGTGTAAGTGAACTGGCTCAACAGCGCATGGAACTGGTTGCAAAGGCACAGTCAGGGAAGCTTCGACCACAGGACATAAATGCTGGCACATTCACCATCAGTAACTTAGGAATGTACAACGTTGACGCATTCAACGCCATCATCAATCAACCACAGGCGGCGATATTGGCCGTTGGCCGCATAGCGGAGCGCGTCGTTCCAGTACATGGTCAACCTGTTGTGCAGCCGATGATGACGCTCACACTTTCCTGTGACCATCGAGCCGTAGATGGCGCACGAGGCGCACAATTCCTTGATAGGCTTGCAACACTCATCGAAGAGCCACTAGGACTATTGGTGTGAAGTACGCATATTTGTTTACGTAGCCATATATGGTGCTACAATGTAGCATGTCATAAGGTCAGGAGTAACTACCCTGTTACTCCTTAGTATGTACTACGGAGGACAACCATGAAAGGACGAACTCCTTCCTGGAACTTCAAAGCGTTAGAAAGCGCAAGTTTATTACTCGTAGCACTTTTCCTATTTTGTGCCTGTGGAAGCACATCTACCTCGACTGGTACAAATCAGCCGAAGACACCGATTAAGATAGGTGTATCTCTATCGCTTACTGGTGATTTCTCTGCCGATGGGCAAGCCTTCCAGCAGGGATATCAACTGTGGGCAAATACAGTCAACAAAAACGGCGGTATTCTTGGTCGTAAAGTACAGTTAGACATCCTTTCTGATGCCAGTAGCACCACACAGGTTGTCACTAACTACCAGAAATTAATTACCGTTGACCATTGCGACATCGTATTTGGACCATTTTCCTCGCTACTTACGAAGCCAGCATCTGTTGTCGCAAACCGCTATCAATATGCATTCCTTGAAGGTGCTGGTGGTGGCCCATCAGTATTTACGCAAGGCTTGCATAACCTGTTCGATGTCTCCGCACCTGTAGCAAATCTATTGGTAAGCTTCGCGCAGTATATCCAGTCCTTACCTGCGTCACAACGTCCTGCAACCGCAGCATATGCCACCCAGGACGATCCGTTCACGCAACCACAGGTGGATACAGCAAGATCATATCTGGAAAAGGCTGGCATCAAGACGGTTTCGTATCAGGTGTATCCGTCAGAGACAACTGACTATACGCCCATCGCTCAGAAGATGATAGCTTCAAAAGCGGACGTCATTGTAACTGGAACCCTGCTGCCCGATATCGTGGCTTATATCCAAGCATTCAAGCAACAGCACTATAATCCAAAGGCAATCATTGCTACAGCAGGTCCAGACCAGGGCGCACAGTTCACGAAGGCCATTGGCGGAGCCAACGACGCTGAAGGCGTATTTGTGCCGAATGGTGGCTGGTATCCATCAATCAATACCTTCCAGAACGCGCAAATGGTGAAAGACTACCTTGCTCAGTATGGTGGCACAGCAGATAACATCAGTTCAGATGTAGCAGAAGCGTTTGCTGTAGGTCAAACCTTTGATCAGGCAGCAACGAAAATCAACAGCATTGACAATACCAAGATCATTGCTGAACTGCATTCGGGTGATACCTTTCAGTCAGTGCAGGGGCCTGTGAAGTTCGATTCAACAGGACAAAACGTCCTCGCAACTGGTTATCTCTTCCAGTGGCAAAAAGGCAACCTTGTCTCTGTGTATCCTTCATCTCTTGCAACCAACACGCCTGAATACCCTAAACCCAACTGGCCTTAGTTATCGTTCTTAAATAGTCGTGTACCTGTTTTCGAGTGAGCGAAAACAGGTACATGTACCACACTCTTGACGGCAGAGAGCCTCATTATGGCATTATGCCTGTAGTGCGGAGCAAGGCCACACAATTATTTCGTTTACCATTGGCAACATGTGTATTTACTCCTTGCCAGAAAGAGGAGGTATCGTGAACCTTATTATTGATGCAATCATCACCGGAATCCTGACAGGTGGCGTCTACGCGCTCATGTCATCCGGGCTGACACTGGTTTTCGGTGTCATGGATATTATCAACGTTGGTCAGGGAGCCTTAGTTATTCTTGGTGCATACCTGAGCTATTTCCTACAGCAAAGCTTACACCTTGACCTTTTCTTAGGGTTACTCATCACGCTACCCACAATGTTCGTGCTGGGTCTACTCATTGAGTGGATATTCATTCGCCCCATCAAAAGTGACCGTACCATGCTTTCTATCCTGGTCACATATGGAGTGGCACTGATTATTGAAGGTGTACTCAATCTGGTGTTCTCCGCCAATAACGTGAAACTACAGGCATGGTATGTCACGGCCTCGTTTCGTATCGGGGACTTCTATCTCTCCTACATCTATGTATTTGGATTTCTGCTCGCTGTCGTTTTGCTAGGTGGTCTCTACTTCATGCTCTACCGAACCAAATTTGGTCATAGCATCCGTGCCTCAATGGAAAACAGAACTGCCGCTCAACTCATCGGTATCAATGTTGATCGCGTCGCAGCAGTCACGTTCGGCATCGGCATCGCTCTCGCGGCGGCTGGCGGTATGGCTTTCGGAGCAACAAATGCCTTCAACGCTGGCAGCTCCTATGACCTCATTTCGCGTCTGCTGGCAATCATCATCTTCGGCGGTATGGGTAGTTTATCTGGTGCATTAATCGCTTCCGTCGGGATGCTCGTTATCGAAGATGTCACTTCAGTAGTCTGGTCGCCTGTGTGGGCAAGCACGGTCTTTTTCATCCTGTTAGTAATCATTCTGCTGGTTCGTCCACAGGGATTACTTGGACAGGCGGAAGGAAGAAAGCAATGAAACTCTTCAAAACGGGCGGATTACTACTTCTGCTAGTCATCGCACTTGGGTTCCCACTCGTATTCACCAATCCAACAATCACGACCATTGCCATTTTCACGATCATTTTTGCGGCAGCAGCCACCGGGTGGAATATCTTTTCCGGCTACACAGGTTACATCTCGATTGGTCACGCAGCTTACTTCGGTATAGGTGGATATGCTATCGCCATTATGTGTCAGGATTGGAAAATTCCTGGTGGCTATGTTCCTTTCCTACTCGTTCCTGTCGCAGGACTGGTAGCCGCTGTCTTCGCACTCCCACTTGGCTACGTCTCTTTGCGAGTAAGGCGGCATACTTTCGTCGTTATCACCATTGCCATTTTCTTCATTATGCAGTTACTGGCCTACAATTTAAGGAGCATTACTAACGGATCTACCGGCATGGGCCTGCCTATTCCTATTAATTGGACTGGCGATTTTTTCAACATTCCCTTCTATTATGTCGCACTCGCAATTCTGCTCATTGCCATTGCTATCGCATGGTGGGTTCGTAACTCGAAATACGGGCTGGGTCTACTTGCCATTCGGGATGACGAGGATCGCGCACTGGGACTGGGCGTGAGGACGGGGCCATCCAAACTAAGCTCATTCATCATTTCGGCGTTCATTGTAGGAATGATTGGAGCAGTGTGGGCTTATTATATCGAGTCGATTTATCCTCCATCAGGCTTTGATGCGAACTTCGATGTCGCAGTCATCTTGATGGCCTATCTGGGAGGTCTGGGAACGCTCGGTGGTCCCATTCTGGGTGCATTGATTTTGGAGCCAGCGCAACAGTATTTCACACTACAGTATGGTGAGAATGGCTATTACCTCATCATCTACGGCGCACTCTTCCTGGTGATTATGCTGCTCCTACCACGCGGCATCATCCCAACAGTGAATGAGCGATGGATCAAATATCAGCATGCACGTCACATACAACGTTCTCAGGGCGAGAGTACAGGGGACAATGAAAGTGGAAGCGAGGTTTCTGTGACAGCTCTTCCAGCACAGGATAGGGCTGTAACTACAGAAAAGCAGGCTTGACAGTGAAATATCACATATGGCAACGTGAGCTATCATCGTGCATTAACCTTGTGAGGGAAGGTATCAATTTATGAGCTTACTGGAAGCAGAAAATATATCGAAAGCCTTTGGGGGTATTCATGCGCTGAATGATTGCTCTATCAGCGTGGAACCTGGCTCCATTACAGGCTTGATTGGCCCTAATGGTTCAGGAAAAACAACCATGTTCAACGTCATGACCGGATATGAGCGCGTTGATAGTGGGCAGGTGCGTTTTCGAGAGCGAGCTATCACCAATGCATCACCTGACAAGGTCTTTCGCATGGGCGTTGGACGAACGTTTCAAATGACGCGCATCTTTCGCCGTCTGACAGTTATGGAGAACATGCATGTAGCGGCTCAACGCAACGATTTTGTGGGTTTGATCAGTCGTTGGAGTTCAACACATGAGCAGTCACGTGCAGAAGAACTATTGAATTTCGTAGGACTTACTCCTGTCAAGAATTTGCCTGCTGGAAGCTTATCCTTTGGACAGAAAAAACTGCTGGAGTTTGCGTTTGTGTTGATTGCAGACCCGAAAGTTATTTTGCTGGACGAGCCAGCAGGGGGCGTCAATCCGACGATGGTGAACTATCTGGCAGACCGCATTCGCACACTTAATGAGCGCGGCGTTACCTTCCTGGTGGTCGAGCATAACATGGAATTCGTGATGAACCTCTGTCACAAAGTGATTGTGATGCATCGCGGCACCAAAATCGCTGAAGGTACACCAGCAGAAGTGCGTGAAAATCCTCTCGTGCTGGAAGCCTATCTGGGAGACTAAACCGATGTTACTACGTTTCGACAATATTTATGCTGGCTACGATGGAAGCGATGTACTCAAAGGCGTGAGTATAGACGTTGAGGAAGGAACGACGACCTGTATCGTTGGCCCCAATGGAGCCGGGAAATCTACTGTGCTGCGTGTACTCAGTGGACTGCTTCGACCTCGCAAGGGTGACATTCTCTTTGAAGATCGTTCGCTTGTCGGATTGGATCCACGTCAGATTCTTGAATTAGGCATAGTGCAGGTTCCGCAAAGCCATAGCCTCTTCCCCACTATGACAGTACAGCAAAATGTGCGCCTGGGAGCCTACACGCTACGAGACTCCTCACTCATAGAGCGTCGCTTACATGAAGTCGAAGAGATGTTTCCAGTGGTCAAAACTCGCGCACGTGACAAAGCAGGGAGCCTTTCGGGAGGACAACAACGACTCGTCGAATTCGCACGTTGCCTCATGCTCAATCCACGCATCATCCTACTAGACGAGCCTTCTATGGGACTTGACCCTAAAACATTCAAACTGGTCATAGACACGATCAAAGTCATGCAGAGTAAAGGACGAACCATCCTGCTCGTTGAACAAAACGCTCGCACAGGACTGAGCATTTCTACAACGGGCGTCGTACTAGAAAGCGGTCAGGTGCGTCTGGTCGGGCCTCACACCGAAATTCTGAATAATCCTGAAATCGGACGGCTCTACCTGGGCGGAACGCTCACAAAAGCATAACTCTCCGTAGTGCAGTGATGTATCACTATCGTAGTCCAGTGATTATGAATGTTAATAAATGAGGTTTGACAGCGGTGTAGGGACAGATTCATCACGTCCGGGTGTGGAGAGCCTGTGATACATGGACGTGATGAATCTGTCCCTACATCGCTGTCAAAGGTATTTCATGAATGTTCATTATCACACAAGCGTCAATTTACTGAAAGGTTCGATACATGGCAAGAGATGCAAAGGTGCAAAGCGCGATTGACAACTGGGCACCCAGATTTGTTGCGAACGGTGTAGATTTCAACGACTTTATACGTGTCACAAACAGCATAGAGCATTGGGATGAGTGGTGTCAGAAGTGGTCTGAATGTGGTGCGATGCATGAAAAAATGGGTGAACAGGCAGAGGCCAATGAAGAGTACGAATCGGCGGCATATCACTATTTTCATGCGGCAATGGCATATCACTTTGGCAAATATGTGTTTGTCCATAAGCCACAAGAATTGCGTGAGGCCCATGAGCATGTTGTGCGGAACTATGCACGCGCTCTACCATATTTCGAGGTTCCAGGCGAACGTGTCGCTATTCCTTACGAAAATGGCTCGACCATGTACGGCATTTTAAGAAAACCCTGGCATGTCGCAAAGCCCCCCGTTGTCATTCTCATACCAGGACTTGATTCCGTGAAGGAAGAGTTGCACGTCTACGGCGATGATTTTTTAAGGCGTGGGATGGCGGTTCTGGCTATTGACGGGCCAGGACAAGGTGAGATGGAATTCGAGCAACCGATGCGCCATGACTATGAAGTGCCAATTCGCTACGCCATTGACTATCTCGAAAAGCGACATGATGTAGATGCAAGCCGCGTTGGTCTTATGGGAGTCAGTCTTGGCGGTTACTATGCACCTCGCGCCGCTGCATTTGAGCCACGTGTCAAGGCAGTTATTGCGAATGCTGGTGGTTACAACATGAACAGCCATTTTGACCTTCTTCCTCAGCTTACACGTGACGCATTTACGCATCGCACCGCATCCTCGAATGAAGCTGAGACTCGCGCAAAATTGCAGACATTTGATTTACAAGATGTGATGCAGCGCGTGACTGTGCCGTTACTGGTCATTATGGGGCGTCGAGACAGATTGATACCGCCGCCTGATGCTGAAAGAATGGTTGCAGAGGCAGGGCCACATGCAGAACTCTGGATGTTTGAGGACGGCAACCACGTGAATAACAACATTGTGTATAAGCACCGTCCACAACAGGCCGATTGGATGCGAAAAAAACTGGCACGTACAGAATAATCAAGGGTGATACATGGAATATCCAACATTTTCGGATGCCGAATTTTCGCATCGCTATAAGACAGTACGAGAGGCCATGCAACAAGCAGGTCTCTCGGCACTTATTCTCTACAGCACCACCAGTTCCTATCATGAGGTATTGTATCTTTCAGGCTTTATCGCAACGAGAGATGCATTTCTTGTTTTCCCTCTCGAAGGCGACCCAACGATGTTTGTACAGATGTATAATCATGTTCCCAATGCGCGTCAGATAGCGAAATTTGCAGATGTACGTTGGGGTGGCCTGGATAGCACCAGAGCAGTTATAGAAAATGTGCTTGAGAGAAAGCTGGATAGGAGCCGTATTGGTCTGGTTGGCCCTATCACCTACAAGCAGTACGAGTTACTGAAAAAGGCAATTCCAGAAGTAACTTTTATTGATTTCTCGCCATCTCTGTCACAATTGCGGCTCGTGAAAAGCAAGGAGGAGATGGCATTCCTGCAAAAAGGGGCAGAATTCAGCGACCTTGCTATTGAGGCACTTGAACGCGAAGTACATCCCGGCATTACTGAACATGAACTGGCCGCTATCGTGGAAGGAGCCTATCTGGGTCTGGGAGGAAAAACGCACATTCATTACATGGGTACAACGCCTATGAATAATCCTCATCTGTGCGTTCCTTCTCAACAACAATCAAGTCGAATACTTCAAATCGGCGATGTACTCATCACTGAGATTAGCGCACACTATCACGGGTACGCTGGACAGATACTACGTCCCTTTGCTATCGGAACATCTCCTACACCTGAGTATCAACATATGTACGAAATAGCGGTTGAGGCATTTCATCGTATTGCAAGCGTCATTCGTCCAGGTGCAACAAGTAACGATGTTCTGGATGCAGCCGATTTTATTCATCAATCCGGCTTCACTATCTGCGACGACCTGGTACATGGCTTCGGTGGTGGCTATCTACAACCCGTTTTACGAACCAGACCCACCAGCGTAAAAATACCGGAAACATTTGTGTTTCGTGAAAATATGGTTGTCGTTATTCAGCCAAATGTGGTGACGGAAGATGGGCGCATGGGAGTACAGGTCGGGGAAATGATGAGAGTGAAACAGGATGGTATTGAGTCGCTTCATCACTATCCCATGCGATTTATCCAGTGTGAATAGGTGAAATCCTACGATGAAGCGATTTCAAGCATTCAATATCCACGCACCTGATCAATGATTATCTCTGCCGTTGGCCTATCCACAGATGTGCCGCGCCAGGCAACATGCTGGTCAGGTCGCACGAGCAGCAGCGAAGCTCCATAGCGTTCTTCGAGTGCATGACCGCGTAGGTCAATGACGGATAGAGGTACTCCACGAACGTCGGCGGCTTCGATGAAAGGGACCATATCAGCGTCATTGGAAAGCCGAAGCAGCGACAAACCACTTCCCAACCGATCATAAAGGGACACTCTTTCTGACAGCCATAGATGAGGCAGTCGCGCTCCCGGTTGTGCTGTCTGCTCATAGTTCTGCCCTACGGAAAGAGAGGGTGTGCCATCGTTAACGATCACAGGAGAGGCATCGTACTGGTAGCCAAGCACGAGTCCCAGGCTGTGAAATTCGCGGTCTTTCGAGGTGCGAATCACCTGAGCCGCTGCACGTCGTGCTTGCTCTCCAACCTGTCCTGAAACTGCAAGGTCTGCATTGCCCAGTTCGGGGGCAAGCACACTCATATTTGTGGTGGCTTCTTGAATGGTTTGCTCGGCAATTGGTCGTCGTTCCGCCTCATAACTTGCTAGTAGGCAATCTCCTCCCCAACCATCAAGCACCGCCGCCAGTTTCCAGCCAATGTTCACTGCATCACCCACTCCGGTATTGAAGCCGTGTCCTCCCCATGGAGGATTTAGATGTGCTGCATCGCCAGCGAGGAAAACACGGCCATTACGGTAGCGGTCTGCTAACAGCATACGTGCTATCCAGGGATCGGTTCCCACAACCTGAGCGTCAATGTCGATTCCGACGAGGCCACGAATCAAGGCGTATGGATTAGCAAGACCAGCTTCAGCAGAAACTCCGTTGACGCCAGCCCACCACAAATCTTCCATATCCATACGTCCTAGTAACCCTGGGCTAGCCGGGTTGAGTACCCAGTATTGCACTGCCGGACCATGAGGATGTCGCTCCGCTAATCCAGGTGCGCGAAAGACGAGGCCGAAGTTCGGGCGTGAGTCACTGGTTCCCACATAGTGTCCTCCTATTGCTGTCCGAACGACACTGCGTGCGCCGTCACAACCGATGACATAAGATGCCTTGACCTGTCGCTGCTCGCCTCGCTCGTTGACGATGCTCGTCATTACACCGTCGTCATATTGATGCAGCGTTTGCAGCGACCAACCCAAACAAAGGTGGCACGGCTCCAAATCGCTGACCGCCTCTCGTAACACCTCTTCAACTAGAGGTTGGGCCATCTGCTGACCCGATTCCGCAAACATATCAGTTCGCTGCGGAGAGAGTCCAAAGCATCCGGTGAAGCGCATTACCTCGTAACCCAGTAAGGTAGTGCAGAAGACAACATCCTGCGACCAATCCACTCTGAGTGGTGCTACCTCTCGAATGCGCTCTGCCAGCCCCCAGCGACGAAAATGTTCCATCGTTCGGACATTGACCGTCTTAGCACGAGGTCTGAGGTGTGAGACGATCAGTCTCGGCTCCACAATGATGCAATCTATGTTGCGTCGTCCAAGCTCGACTGCCACACTCAGTCCGACAGGGCCGCCCCCGATAATCAAAACGTTTGTTTCCTGTGGAGGGTTATCTTGCCTCTTCTCATATCCGATATTCATACATTTCTCCATCTGTACCTGGGCATTCTATCACGTTTGTCTCTTTCATTCTGGCTCAATTGCCAGGATGAAGGAACGTAATAGGAAGAGAGCGCACACCCATATGATGTCCACCTTCCATATGTGACCAGACCACCTCACCATTTATGCGGAAGGATGGATACCTGTTCAGCAACGCTTCGAGGAGAAGCCGTAGCTCTGTTCGTGCAAGTGTTGCCCCGGAACAGAGATGAATTCCGCGACCGAATGCAAGGTGTTGTCCCGCTAATTTACGGTCAGGCATAAACTGGTCAGGACTGTTGAACTGTTCGGGGTCACGATTGCCAGAAGCCAGCAGAAGTGCTACCTTATCCCCTTGTTTCATCTGAACACCGCCAAGCATGGTATCGTGAGTGACGGTTCGTGCGAAGAGGTGGGCAGGAGTATCATAGCGCAAACTTTCCTCTACCACTTCTGGAATCTGTGCCGGATACTGCCGCAAGCGTTCTTGCTCCTCTGGTCGCCCGGCTACATAATAGAGAAGATTAGCAGCAGCATTCATGGTTGTCTCATGACCTGCAACGACAAAGGAAATGAGGATTGACTGCACCTCTTCATCCCGAAGGAGCCGCCCATCAATCGTCGTCTGCACAAGCGTTGTGAGTACATCGTCTCCAGGATGGGTTCGTCGTTCGTTTACCTCACTCATCAAAAGAGCGAGCATCGCCCGAAGCGGAGCGAGATTTTGTTCACGTCCGAATGACGCCCATATCTGTTCCGTGAGGTCTCGAATCTGCTTTGTGGTCTGCTCAGAAAGTCCGAGGATGCCACTGATGACGCGAATAGGCAGTGGCATAGCGACTTCATGCACAAAATCTCCTCCGCCGTTGTGAACAAACGGGTCGAGAAGTTCCAGGATGATATGTTGAATGAAGGGTTCAAGCTGGCGAATGCGACGTGGAGCCAGAGCTTCCGTAAAAATCCTTCGGTATTGTGTATGAACAGGAGGGTCAAAGTCAATCGGGATGACATGCATCTGGCCTTCCTGTCGAGGAATGTGTACGCCTTTGCCTGAACTGAAGGTAACAGGATCCATAAGAACGGTCACGATATCAGCATATCGCGAGACAACCCAGAAGCCACCATATCTCTCAGACCTGGTTACTGGACAAGCCTCGCGCAAATGCCCGTATATCTGATGTACATTACTATGAGTCAGGTTGGCATCATGATTATCAAAGTGACTGCACCACATCGCCAGTTCTTCATCAGAGAGCGTTTTCTCTACATCGTTCATGCTTCCCTCCTCTGATGCTATCGAACCTGCACACCTGCTACCCACACATTCTGAATAGCGCGTGTAGCAGCAATATTCTGTGTCGGGTCGCCCTCAACGAGCAACAGGTCAGCACGACGACCAGCTTCAATGACGCCACGATCTGTAAGCCCGAAGTAGTCAGCAGGGACAACGGTTGCGGAACGCAGAGCCTCAACAGGCGTCAATCCGGCCTCAACAAGCAACCTCAATTCTTCGTGCAATGACGCTCCAAATACCTCTCCGTGTTGAAGTCGCACATTCGTGGACGGAGTAGCTACCTGAAAGGCATCCGTTCCGGCCATAATTACTACACCGGCTCGATGAAAAGCGGAGACCGTTGCGCGGGCATGGGAATAATTCACATCAAGGCCATGCGCCTTCCTGCGTGCATTGAGTTCTGGGATACCTGCCAGGGTACGCATCGTAATCAACGTCGGCACCGATACGATGCCTCGCTCTGCAAAAGAGTGTGCCAGCATATCGTCAATGTCTGCGTCGAAAGGGGCATGAGTGAGAACGTCTACTCCTGCATTAGCTGCATGTTTGAATGCCGCAACGGTTGTCACATGCGCAATCACTTTCAAGCCTCTCTGATGGGCTGCCTCGACCAGTGCAGCAATGGTTGCCACGTCGAGTACGACTGAACCTTTAACGTCAGGGTCTTCAACGATCACTTTAATGTAATCAGCCCCCTCCGCAACACGCTCGGTCACAAAGCGGTTCGCATCAGCAGGGCCAGTTACCGCACTCGAAGCTGGATAGCCCATGCTAGTTATAGGCATTCCTCCGGGCGCACAGGCAACGTTTCCTGCGCCACGTATGTCGGCTAGCCCTTTATGATGACGCAACGAGTCCGTCAATGCCATCGATTGCGAACCCATGTCGAGCATCGTTGTAATGCCCCAATGAGTTGCTTGTTCGAGATTAGCAATGGTCGCAAGGTGGACATGGCAATCGATCAAGCCGGGGAGCAACGTGCCATGCTGACCATCAACTGTTTTGTCAGCAGTCGTTGCATCTGAAATAATTCCGTTGTCAATAACCACCACCCGTTCATCAGTCAAGGCTTTACCATCAAACACTCTGACATTCGTAATGGCAATTGATTCAGACATATGTAGCAATTCCTCTTTCTTTCCTCAAAGGACGAATATTCACCATAATTCGCTGAGTTTGCATATCCAGGACAATTGTATCGCTCTAACCAGACCACAGTGCCAGCCTCACGAAGGCGTCTATACTGCTCATAAGGTTCGGTCAACACGTCGTCACTATACAAATCGAGGTCTGATGTCGGAATGGACGTCGGCATTGTCCTCTCCTCTCTTACGGATGTTGAATCTTCTGGTGCAACTACACACTTGATCTTCTGGAAGGCTTTTAGAGGGCAGGTGGAGGCATATCCAGAGGAACACGTGGATCCATTGGCTCCGAAGGAGAAAATTCTCCTGCGTAGGCGCGACGGTGGACTTCGGAGTGCGATGCCCCGGCTTTACGAGCCGCCACGATCTGATCGGGGTCTACAAATTTGCCAATGGGATCCGCCGCAAAATCAGGCGAAGTACGCATCCACGCTGTCGATTGCGCCCAATCACCGAAGTTATCAATCTGGAGTTCCACGCTGTTCCCATCGGGATCGACAAAATAGAACGAGAGAGTCATGCCATGATCCAGTGCCATGTGAGGCTTGATTCCCAGCTCTTTCAAGCGCGTGTAAGCATTCAACATATCGTCAATGCTTGCATACTCAAACGCGATATGATGGATACCAGTATGCACCAGCTTATCCGCATCATCGCTCATCTGAGACGAGGTAAGCAATGCAAGACGATGATTTGCCCCATCGTTGGTCAACCATGCTCCACCTGGAAACTGAAAGATAGATGTCAGACCCGCAACGGTGGCGTACCAGTCAATCATCTCCTGTAAGCGCGTTGTTTTGAGATTGACATGATGCAGAACGGGATGTGCAGAAGTGCTTTTCTCAAATACTTGTGACATTCTTTTTCTCCTTTTCTTTGCGCGTTTGCCTTTTGGATGAAGGAACATCAGAAAGAGGCGTATCCGCTCCAACCATCTGTAAGGCCATGCGTATTGCGACTGGATCGAATTCGGGAGCCATCTGTCCGAGTACCGTTAATGCAGTACGTGCATAGTGGCGCGTCAAAAGATGTGCGGCAAGGTCTGCTTGTCCTTCTGTACATGCACTGGCAATGGCACGATGCTCGGCGGCGATGACTTCTGCTGACCGCGCCGTTTGTATACTTACAAGACGGTAGTACAGCCGTCGGTAATATTCACACTGGTCGGCATAGCTTGCTACCTTCTGCCGCATCGAATTTCCCGCGTGGCTCACGAGGAGACGATGAAAACGACGATGTGGCTCTTCCCAGGCATCAGCATCCATATGGATTGCCACCTGATCGAGTTCAGCCAGGGTGGACTTGAGAGCCTCTACATCCGCCGAGTCGATGCGAGGAACCGTCAGGCGAATACACAGAGCTTCTAACAGAATACGACTGGCATACAGGGAATCAACGATGGATGGATCAAAGGAAGGTACTCTCGCCCGTTGATTGTGTTCCGCCTCGATGAGTCCTTCGGTTTGAAGCATCCGTAGTGCTTCTCGTAGCGGAATACGGCTAACCCCCAGTGACTCTGCAAGCTTGACCTGTGAAAGCATCGAGCCGGGAGGGAACATACCATCAAGAATCATCTTCCGTAAGCGTGTGTAAAGAGCAATGACTCCATTTGCTCCATCCGATTCGCTTACATGAATATCTGCTTGTAACGGAGGAAGATCGTGTATTTCATTCATGCTGTTTCAGTCTTCTACTCTGCTTCACTACTCATTTCACACTACAGGGTTACAGAGGCGTCCAATACGCTCAATCTCGACCTCAACCATATCGCCATGTTGCAGGAAAAGAGGTGGTGTGCGTGTAAAACCGACACC
>DAIQNC010000017.1:14519-15119 GCA_036788655.1 Ktedonobacteraceae bacterium | reverse complement strand
AACGGGTGTACCCTCTTCGCTAAAGTCACCAACACACCTGCACATACAGGCGGGTTCGTCGATGCGTGTATATTACTACACTCTGGCGAGGTTGTCAACAGTTTTTTTGACGAAATCGAAAAATGCACAAGCCCATCAGGGCAGACCCTGGACACTACCCCTGCCATACCCGTTTCTCTCGTTCGATGCTACACATTCTTTAACGATCACCTGCCATCACAGCCTCTTCGATTCGCAATGAAAGCAGGCGAGAAACACTTTCACGCATTGAAACGCCGTACAAAACCTGCGCAACAGTCATGGTAACACGGTTGTGCGTGATAACGATAAATTGTGTTCGTTGAGCCAGCTTCTTGAGGATATCGCAGAAGCGTGTCACGTTCGACTCGTCCAGTGCTGCATCGACCTCATCCAGTAAGCAAAATGGTGGCGGATTGATTTCCAGAAGTGAGAAAAGCAGAGCCGCTGAGACAAGCGCACGTTCACCACCAGAAAGTAGCGAGAGGTCTTGCACCTTTTTCCCCGGCGGTTGCACGATGACCTCGACACCTGCTGGCATTCCACCTGTTGGTATCAGTTGACCTTCATCGGCCTCATCTG
>DAIQNC010000017.1:13645-14509 GCA_036788655.1 Ktedonobacteraceae bacterium | reverse complement strand
TTTTGCTGCAACCAGTTCCAGACGTGCCATGCCACCGTTGAAAAGCGTCGTAAAATGCTCGCGGAAACGTGCGTTGACAGCCTGAAACGTTACCTCGAACTGTCGTGCCATCGTGACATCGAGTTGCTCGATAATCGAGCGTAGATGCGCTGATGCCTGCTCCATATCCACTATCTGTGTCGAAAGAAACTCGTAGCGGGTGCGCGTCTCGTCGTACAGTTGCGGTGCGTTGCTGTCGAACCCTCCCATCACTTTGAGTCGTCCGCGCAAGTTTTCGACGCGCCGCCTCAACCGACGTAGCTGCGATTCCTCTTCCTCCGATAATTTCTCGCTTTCCGTCGCTTCTGATAGTTCTCCTGCGGATACGTGTTGTATATCCGTCCGATTGAGCAAATCCTGCGGATTGTCGATACTCATTTCCTCACGAAGTTGCTCTAACAAAGCACTCGTGTTGTCCTGTGCGCGTTGACTTTCAAGTAGAGCGCGTCTATACACAACCTCTTGCTCGGTCTTGCGCTGTTGTGCTTTTGTGCGTTGCTGCTCCAATACCGTCAATTGTTGCTCTACCTCTGAGAATTGCGCCTCGACTTTTCGCAACGCATCCTCCACAGAACGAGCTTGCACACGAGACAGGTCAAAGGTTGAACGAGCTTGCGTGATAGATGCTAGAAGTTCCTGTTGTTTGCGCTCGGCTTCCTGGCGGCGTACAACCTGTTGCTCAACCTGCCCTTTGAAATCTTGTCCCTGAGTACGAAGTATCGAGACCTGCTGCTGCAACGCCTTCGCTTCCTGGCGTTTTACCGCAACAGATGTTCTCGCTTTTCCTACGGCATCCTGTTGACGACGATAGGTGATAGAACGCTC
>DAIQNC010000017.1:11584-13635 GCA_036788655.1 Ktedonobacteraceae bacterium | reverse complement strand
CATCTCCTGCTGCAACTCTTCGACAAGGCCAGCTAACTCATGTTGTGACTTTGCGTAGGCTCTGACGCGCTCCTGTATTGACTCAGCTTCTTGCTCCAGCCCTTTCACCTCTGCTGACAACTGTTGCTCAACTGAGTTCGCCACCTGTATCTCCGTCTGTGTACGCTCCAATTCACGCTGTGATGCGTTTACAGTACGATTGAGTTCGTTGATACGATTTTGAAATCGCTGTAGCTCTTTGTCGAGTGCGGCCTGTTCGATACGTCGTACTTCCTGGGCGCGTTGTACTTCACTTAACATATTGTTGTACTGGTCAATATAGGCCCGCTGTTGCTCCAACTGCTGCGGAAGTTCGTGAAGTTCGCGTTCATACACCAGCAGCCCTTGTTGACTACTCTCTTTACTCTCTTTTCCGCTACTAATGAGCCAACCATCAACATGAAATTGCTCTCCTTTGAGTGTGACAACCGAGGTAAAAGGCAGGTCGTTTGTTGAAGAGAGGCTTAATGGTAATACCCATGCCAGCAATTCCTGGGCAGCTTCTTTGTGACGTGCTAGCACGATACCGTTTAACATACGCTGGAAAAGAACAAGATATTGTTCCTCGCACTGAATATGCCGCCACGCGAAGCCTAATACATCTTTTTGCAGCGTTGGACGCTCGGCAAGAAATCGGGCTAGTATCGTCTCTTCCGTCTCCTGTCGCATTCTTCGCGCCTCACGTCCCTTCTCGTCTTTATCATCGTCACGCTCTAACCATAGCACCATCGCTTTCCCGGTGTTTTTGAGATATGCGAAACACTGGAAAGCATCGTGCTGTGTCTTGACAACAACGGCCTGTATGTACGGCCCAAGTGCAGTTTCTAACGCAGTTTCCATTCCAGAAGGTGCAACACCTAGCTGTGGCACTGGCCCAAGTATCCCTGATACCTTATCTGCAGGGGCGCGAAGTAACGCTCGTACTCCATCAGCGTAGCCACTGAGATTTTGTCGCCAGTTTTTGAGCATATTGAGTCGGTCAGAGATTGTACGCTTCTGTCTTTCCGCTTCCGTGATGGTTGTTTTGAGCCTATCAAACTCTTGCTGCGCATCTGCAATGGCACGTGCTATCGTTTGGCGACGCTGCGCCACTTGTTGCTCTTCGTTGCGAGTGGTAGTGAGACGCCCACGTTCCTCCGTCAGGCGTGTTTCAACGGTTCGCAAAACTTGTTGAGCCTGAGCAATCAATTCACGTCGTCCCGCGAGTGTGCGGTTACGTTCACCCAGTTGCTTTTGTACACGTCCCAGTTCGGTCTGACTTGAACCAAGTCGAGCTTGCATCTGCACAAGATCGTTTTGCGCGTTTCTGACACGTCGTTGATCCATATCATAGTCTTTTTGCGCCTGAGCGACCTGAGATTCTAACGTCGCCAGCATTGCGGACTCTGTGTCCACTGCTTCGTCGGCAAGAGCGCATTGCTCTTCTGCATCTACAATCTGCTTTTGCACTGCAACGGCACGTTCGCGTAAGCGTCGCTCTTCACGCTGCATCTCGGAGCGTTGTTGTTCAAGTCCCACAACACGCTCTTCACTCACAGCTATATCGCGCTCAATACGCTGTACCTCTCTAACAGCTTCCTCATACGATTGACGAGTCGTGCCGATACGTGTCTGTATCTGCTGACGAGATGCCCGTAATATGCTTGCCTGTTCCTGTAATGCGACCAGTGCTTGCTCGAAGTGTGTGGCTCGCTTTGCCTGCTCTTGCTCGACCTGTTCTGCCTGTTCCTGTAGTGTTCGCACTCGTCGCCATTGGAGCGTGTACCATGCCAGTAAGACCTCTTGCAATTCAGCATTGAGTTGAGCATACTCCGTCGCCTTACGTGCCTGTTCTGCTAAAGGCGCGAGGCGTGGCTCAATCTCACCCACGATATCACGAAGACGTGCAATATTTAGTTCGGTTTGACGCAACCGATTTTCAGCATCGGTGCGCTGCACCTGAAAGGGACGAATACCAGCCGCATCCTCAAATAATCCACGCCGCTCCTCTGCTCGCAAACTCAATGCAGCGT
>DAIQNC010000017.1:0-11574 GCA_036788655.1 Ktedonobacteraceae bacterium | reverse complement strand
CGTCGATCAAGCCCTGCCCCACAACAGTGTATGAGTCATGACCGATACGCGCTTGTGCGAGTAACAACAGCACATCTTTCAATCGCACCTTCTGTTTGTTGATAAGGTACTCATTTTCACCGGAACGAAACGAACGGCGCGTCACCGTAATTTCACTGTAATCGGAAGGAACCCATCCCGTGCTATTGTCAAGCGTCAACGATACCTCTGCCATACCAAGAGCGGCTTTGCCATGTGCGCCAGCAAAAATAATATCGTCGCTCTTCTTACCGCGTAGTTGGCGCATACTCTGCTCACCAAGCACCCAGCGTATAGAATCAGCGACGTTCGACTTCCCTGCTCCATTGGGGCCAACCACCGCCGTTACTCCCGGACTGAATTCGAGTATCGTGCGCGTCGCAAAACTCTTAAAGCCCACCATTTCTAATCGCTTGAGATACACCGCACCCACTCCTTCCTGCTCTACTCATCAGTGAAAGTGAGATGATATTACCACAGGTTTCTCTTTCCGTCGAGCCTATCACCCATACGTGATCGTTCGTTATAATGAATAACGAACGAAGAAAAAACTATATTTGTACATATCAACAGGGAAGGATATCTGTATGGATCGTGTATCTGCATCTATCATTTTAGGTTGCATTGGCCTTGTTACGTTGCTCACAGGACTCCTATACGGTTTTAGTTCACAGGCGGTAGCTTATCAGCATACACCACAGAGTCAGGTTGCTCATTTTCTATCTGCCGACGGCGTTGGCTACCTACAACTGGCAACTAGCTCATCACTGTACATCGTCCATGAAGATGATTTTCGGCCTGGGATAAACGAAAGCAGTTTCGGTGATGGCGATGTAATTTCCCTTGTCTATGATCCCAGTGCTACCACATCCATTGATGTAAGTTCAAAACTTGGTACGCATCTGGTTGGAGATGCTTCAAAAGTTGTCGAAATTACATTACTCACGTCTAGTGGCATCACCCAGTTCCTTACACCGGACTATACACAACATCAGGATGGGTATAGTATCAATCGCTGGCCTGTTGGTGGTGGAATTGCCGTTCTCGGCTTGCTTATCATGTGTCTTGCAATATACATGTATTCGGGTCGGAAGAAACATACACATGATGATGGAGCGGTTAATCCGTCACAGGGAAATTCTTCAGCACAAATCATTACTCAAGATGTACAACCATTGCAAGAAGGGCAAGCAAGGCCACCGGACAATACTTCTGTTCGTCAATAGCATTGTGTATAGCACTCACGGTAAGCAAGGTGTCTCTTTTTCTACCTGTGCTTCGTGTAGAAAATAGTTATTCAAGAGCTTTTATTAGGCGGAACAACATCGATGTTTCTTTTTATCCATATTTCTACACTGGCGAAAACAATTCTCATTGTTGCTATTACCATTGCGACCTTGATTGGCATTATGATTCGCCCTTTTAAGCTGAATGAGGCCACATTTGCGATTGCAGGTGGGGTGCTGATTCTGGTTCTTGGCCTTCTCACACCACAGATGGCCTTTACCACGATATTTCAGGATTGGAACACCTTTTTCTTTTTCCTGGGTATGATGAGCCTCTCTGCTCTCGCTGAGGTTGCCGGGCTGTTCGACTGGCTGGCAACTCAGGCAGCGCGTCTCTCTGGCAACAGTTCGCGTCGTCTATTTCTCAACATCTTCTTGCTGGGAACGCTCATCTCAATGATTCTCTCGAACGACGCAACCGCGCTCATCCTCACTCCTATCGTCTATACGCTTGTGACGCGCTTGAAACTTCCTGTACTTCCATTTCTCTTTGCCTGTACGTTCATCGCCGACACTGCTTCATTCATCCTGCCTGTAAGCAACCCGATCAACATCATTGTTCTCTCGAAATATCCTCTCAACCTCTTCACGTTTTTCCGCTTGCTGCTGCTGCCAAGTCTTGTGGTTATCAGCATCAATATCGGTGTGTTTTTCCTGCTCTATCGACGCAATTTGCATGGAAGTTTCGACCTCAAACGCCTACCATCGCTTGATGAAACCATCAAACACAAAGGCTATTTTCGCTATGTCTGTATCATCCTGTTGCTTGTTGTTGTTGCCTATGTCATAGCATCAGCAACACAATTTCCGCTTTCGATTGTCGCACTGAGTGGTGCGGTGCTATTGCTCATCGGCGCACTATTCTGGAAACAGACCTCGATACAGAACATTGGCAAGCAAATTTCGTGGTCAATCTTTGGCTTTATCGCAGGGATGTTCCTCATTGTACGAGCAGTTGAAGGCACAGGCTTGACTACACAATTCGGACAACTCTTGTTGCATCTTTCAGGTGGAACAGGTTTCGGTGGCGTCATGATAGGGACACTCGGAGCCGCATTGGGAACAAATTTAATTAACAATGTACCAATGGCGGTTGTTCTTAACTCTTCTTTGCAAAGTATTCAGCACGCGGCTCCAGCAGTGCGATATGCCTTCATCGGTGCAACCATCTTCGGTTGCGACCTGGGGCCGAACCTGACGACTGTTGGCTCGCTCTCTACTGTCCTCTGGCTTCTCATCTTGCGCCAGCGTAACCTCGACGTATCTGGCCTGGACTACTTCAAAGTTGGTCTCCTTGTGACACCTCTCACGCTCTTCGTAGGAGCATTAGCAATGTGGCTCTTATTACCAAGATAGGAGAAAAATATATGCGTGTCCTCTGTTGTCTTGACGGGTCAAATATCGAACACATTCACACAGCTATCGAATCTATGCTGCTCAAAGACGCTCTCACTATCGGTTTCATCTACATAATAGATAGTGGCCCTCGCAAAGAGGTCGAACGCCAGACGGGGCCACTTTTGCGTCATACTCGTCCCGATGCTGCACGTTATGAGCAAATGCGTCAGGCCGATGCTACCTCAGCTCAGGAGACGTTAGCTGAAGGTCAGAAGCTTTACCCTGATGCAGAGACCATTCAACGCGAAGGCCGACCCGAACGCGAGATTGTCAATTACGCTGTCGAATGGAATGCAGATGTGATTGTAATTTGCCCACGTTCTCCGCAACGAAGTGGCCCAACAATCGGGCCAAAGTCGGTTGGGCATGTCGCACGTTTTGTTCTCGATCATGCTCCATGCCCTGTGTTACTGGTACGTCCAATGATGCGTGAAGGATATCCTCTCGCAAGATAATAGGAGAAGCATGTAGGGACAGGTTTACCATGTCCGAAGGATAGCGCATATTCCGGCCAGGACATGGTAAACCTGTCCCTACATGCTTCTCAAACGTACATAAGCCATTTACAAGCTCTTCTCTTATTGACACCTTCATATACATCCACTCGTATTAATAGCATAAGTATCGTAATGCGATATGACCATTTAGATAAAGGCAAAAGAAATGGCACACAATGTCAAAGAAGAAAACGTAGTTGCAACGGAGCAAACTACACTGCCTACCAGTCGTTGGGCGCGTCTCATTCCGCTCGTGTTTATCTCGTATAGTCTCGCTTATCTTGACCGTGTGAATTATGGATTCGGGGCGGCTGGTGGATTAGCAAAAACATTAGGTATTACCTCATCCACGTCTGCATGGCTGGGTGCGCTGTTTTTCCTGGGCTACTTCTTTTTCCAGGTTCCAGGAGCGAGTTTCGCTGAACACCGTAGCGCGAAGAAGTTGGTTTTCTGGGCATTGCTCGCATGGGGTATCCTTGCCTCGCTCACTGGTGTAATCACAAACATTCCACTGCTGTTTGTTGATCGATTTCTACTTGGTGTTGCCGAGAGTTTAATTTTACCAGCAATGCTTGTTTTCCTGACTCACTGGTTTACGAAACGTGAAAGGTCGCGCACCAACACGTTTCTTATTCTCGGTAATCCCATTACCGTCCTGTGGGCCTCAATACTTTCGGGCTACCTGATTCAAGTGATCGGGTGGCAGTGGATGTTTATTATCGAAGGCATTCCTTCCATTATATGGGCTTTTCTCTGGCTTGCACTTGCCACAGACCGTCCCATAGATGCAAAATGGCTCACACATCCGGCAGCCGAACAGGTGGAACGCACATTGAACACGGAACAGGAAGGCATGGCACAGGTCAAGAACTACTGGGCCGCCTTCCGCACACCGCGAGTAATATTACTCGCAGCCCAATACTTCTTCTGGAGTATTGGTGTATATGGCTTTGTCCTCTGGCTTCCCTCCATTGTTAAAGTAGGTTCGCATCTGGGATTAGGCATTACAGGTCTCTTATCCGCTATCCCATACCTGCTCGCCATTATATTGATGCTCGTAGCCTCGTACTTCTCCGACCGTACTCTGGAACGGAAAGCATACGTGTGGCCTTTCCTGATTGCAGGGGCCATCGCTTTCTACATCTCGTACATCATAGGCCCAAGCAACTTCTGGCTTTCGTTCCTCTTCCTGGTGATTGCAGGTGGCTGTATGTACGCTCCGTATGGCCCATTTTTCGCCATCATACCAGAGATTTTGCCACGCAATGCCGCAGGTGAATCGATGGCCTTGATTAACAGCATGGGCGCACTTGGTTCCTTCGTTGGAGCATTCTTCGTCGGATGGCTGAACGGTTTAACACACGGGCCGGGAATTGGCTTTATATTCATGGCAGTTTCTCTGGTACTGGCTGCCATCCTGACAATCGTGGTGAAAATGCCCCATCTACATCGCGTATCAAATACAACAGCCGAGGCAAATAATACAGTGAGTTCAACTCATTAGGGGATAGATATACTCAGGAAAAATGCAAGCCCGTTATAAAAGGGACTTGCATTTTTCCTGAGTATATCTATTTGTTCAAAACAAAAGAACAGCACAAAACTATGCGTGTATCCGATGACTACTGTACTTTACCTCTTGTCGCAACAGACCAGATAGCCTCTATCTTTCCATTCCGACATGCATAGTAGGTATCGTGCAAATTGATAGTCGTGTCAATATGGCTGGGGATAAAGGCTATTCGTTCACCAACATTGAGCATCTCACGCGGCACATGCATATCCTCGTGCCACGTCAAAATACCATGCTCATCTCCTCCAGGTCGATAGGTCACACCGACAAGCCCCTGCGGTTCAGCCATACCGCTATCTATAGAGAGAGATTTGAGACCTGCATCGACTACTACTCTCTCAGGTGTCGGACGGCTAATAACCGTCGAGAGAATAGTGAGCGCGTTGGCATAGACAGAACCTAACGCATTACGATAATCGGTATCCATAAAAATAAATGAGCCGGGCTGTACTTCGGTCACGCCTTTGCAATCAGCACAAATCGCAGCAGTTCCAGTACCGCCTGTTGTCACAATGTCGATAGCAAATCCCATCGCTCGCAATTGTGTCGCGGTCGTTGTCAGTAACTGCATAGAAGCACGACAACGATCTTCTCGTTCGTATGCATCATGAATGTGTTGCAGATGGCCTTCATAGCCCTGAACGCCAATGAGATGTATATTACTCATCTCATTTATCAATTGAGCAAGAGAAATTGCTTCCTCGCCTGGAAGAACACCACACCGATTTTGCCCAACATTGATATCAAGTAGCACATTGACGTGTAGTCCTGCATCACTCATAGCCTTATTCAAGGCTCGTACTCCCACCTGGCTATCCACCACAACCTTGACATCGGGATGCTCTCGCACCAGTGCCACAAGCCGCTCTAGTTTCGACGCACCAACAATCTCACTCGTAATCAGCAGGTCTTCGATTCCTGCACGAGCCATGATTTCGGCCTCGCTTACCTTCGCTACACAGCCACCAATTGCACCGGCGTGTAACAACATATGCGCCAGTTCAGGACTTTTGACCGTTTTTAGATGAGGACGTACTGATACACTGCCTGCCCGAAACAGACCCATAAGTTTCGCAATATTTGTCTCCATCAACGGCAAATCAATCACCATTGCTGGCGTATCGAGTGCTTCTACTGAATCACCTACCTTCGGGCTGTACATAGCATCTTCTCTCGCTTTCTGTTGATGATATAATTCTACATGTATTCTATCACGTGCATTATTTTCGTCTGTATATCTTGACAGAAAACGGTTTCTCACGTATACTTTGCATATAGAAACCGTTTTCTCACAAGTTGCATATTCTGGTTCCACGATATTTGCTCACCGTTCTTTGCTGAAAGGCCAGGATGCAGGTATGCAAGAAAAGTTGACCATCATAGACATTGCGCGTATGGCAGGAGTTTCAAAGGCAACTGTCTCGCGTGTATTGAATAATAACCCTACCGTCGATGAGGAAATGAGGGAGCGGGTCATGCGCGTGGTACGCGAGCATGATTTTGTTCCCAATGTGACGGCACGAGGGTTGGCAGGTGGTCATACTCATCTTATTGGCGTACTAGCTCCTCCTCTTGTCTGGCCTGCCGTTCCTGAAATTATGCGCGGCGTTGCTGAATACATCGAATATACCGATTATGAAATCGTTCTGTATAGCATAAACTTCGAGAATGTTGAGCGTAACCATTCCGATATCCTTGATCGCATTCTCACATTGCGACTCGCCTCCGGCTTGCTCGCAATCTTCCCCGGCGCACTTTCACACTATCTTACTCAGCATTTTCAACATGGCTTACCTGTGGTCATGATCGACGACCAGGAAGCACCCACACGTATTCCATCGGTTGGCATCGACAATAAAGCCAGTGCCTATACCGCTACTCGTCACCTGCTAGAACTTGGACATACACGTATCGCTCACATTCGAGGGCCAGAAAACTATTATTGTGCAATGGAACGCTACGACGGATACCGTCAGGCATTACAAGAGGCAGGTATCACTCCCGATCCTTCATTGCTCCTTCAAGGTAGTTTTGAGCCAATAAGTGGACGCGAGTGTGCCGAAGCATTATTTTCTCGCAGTAGAGCAATCTGGCCTGATGCTATTTTCGCTAGCAACGATCAGATGGCCTATGGAGTGCTAGCGTATGCAGAAAAACATGGCATCCATGTACCCGAAGAGGTTTCCGTTATCGGCTTCGATGACAACATCCTCTCGGCCCATATGCGCCCTCCTCTGACAACCATTCATCAGCCATTCTCAGAGATGGGATACAAAGCCACTGAAATCCTGCTGACGATGATCAATCCACAGCATCGTCTCGGAGAGAATCTCAAGACAGCGCGGCAAACTTCCGGGTATTCGCTTGATGCCGCTCTCAAAGGCGATCCTATTCATGTCCAACTTCCTACAAGTTTGATAACAAGGGCGTCAAGCGACAGATCGCATAACGAATCACGCGACCTGTAAACGTTCTCGTATTCTTACCTACATTAAGCAGATAAGGAGGAAATAGTATGTAGTTATCGAAGACATATAGACATGAACATCCGGTCATCATCTTGTAGAGATTACTTCTTCCACAATGACTATACTCAGCTATTCAAGTATAGCCAGAGATATCATGTTGTCCGTTTGAGCGTATGAACGTAACTTACTACGTTCTACACATTGAAGTACAGTACATGATAGTGCTATCTAAAAGGAGCGTTATCCATGCGACGATTTTTCGCCAACAATCTAGGCGGTTCTCCTCACGCATTACGACGGCTTGCCTTACAATGCACAGTTCTTCTCCTCTTGAGTTCTCTGATTTTTGTGAGTTTTCTAGCATTGGGCAAGACGCCAACAGCAAATGCTGCTTCCTGGAACCTTGCCTTCGACGAAGAATTCAATGGGGCAGCTAATTCAGGCGTGAACACCAGCAACTGGCTCTATGATACAGGAACGGGTTGGGGAACGGGCGAAATTGAAACGATGACCAGCAATACGTCAAACGTATCGCAGGACGGCAATGGTCATCTCGCCATTACTCCCATCCGCGATTCGAGCGGGAACTGGACTTCTGGACGCATCGAGTCTGTACGAGACGATTTCGCAGCACCTGCCGGGGGACAATTAGAAATCACCGCATCTATACAACAACCGAACGTCTCAGGGAACGCAGCTCTCGGCTACTGGCCCGCCTTCTGGACGCTTGGGACACCTTATCGCACTGACCATAGTTGGCCTAAAGATGGTGAGGTTGACATTATGGAGGATGTCAACGGCCTCAGTTCTGTCTATGGAACGCTGCATTGTGGCGTCGATCCTGGTGGCCCCTGCAACGAAACAACTGGTATCGGTAGCGGCAAACAGCCATGTACAGGTTGTCAGACGAGCTTCCATACCTATACAGAGATTATCGATAGAAGCGTCTCACCTGAACAAATTCGCTGGTATCTGGACGGCGTGAACTATTTCACCGTCAGTGCGAATCAGGTTGACCCGACCACGTGGGCAAACGCGGTAGACCATGCCTTCTACATCATCTTCGACGTAGCGATGGGTGGAGGTTTCCCCAATGGCGTCTCCGGTATCACGACACCGACATCCGCTACACAATCAGGTGTTCCAATGCTTGTGGATTACGTTAAGGTCTATACATCAAATGGCTCGGCAAGCACACCAACACCCACCCCAACTTCGCCAAGCGGTTGTACCTCTGGCAACTTCACACAGGGTGTACAAAGTGTGAATGCAAGCTCCGACCTCTTCTGGTTCCAACCCTGCAACTGGACGGCAGGATACGTCATTCTGCACTATATCGTCGGCAATAACACACAGCAAAACGTCAACATGAGCTACAACAGTAGTACAGCACGTTGGGAATACACGGTTGGAGGTCTCAATTCCGGTTCGACCATCCAATATGCATTCACGTATCAAGAAGGAGGTGTACAATACGACACGGGATGGTACTCCACAGGTTCAGGGCCGACTCCCACTCCAACTCCTACCTGTACCTCTGGTAGCTTTGCAGAAGGCGTGAACAGTACCAGTGCAAGTTCGGCACAACCCTGGTTTGAAGCATGTGGATGGACAGCAGGGTATGTCATTCTGCACTATATCGCTGGCAACAACACGCAGCAGAACGTCAATATGAGCTACGATAGCAACACCTCGAACTGGGAGTATACCGTCAACAACATGACTTCTGGCGAGAACCTACAATATTCGTTCACTTACCAGAAGAACGGTTTACAGTATGATACCGGCTCCTATACGTGGACGCACCCGTAAACTGTGTATGTAAAGTAGTAGTGTAGTGGCATACGGAAGTGTTCACCTTTTCCAGTATAGAAAAGGTGAACACTTCCGTATGTTTTAGCATATAGAGTTATGCTTTAATTTTGCGTGACGGTGAGCGTTAAATACCCGGAATTATCTTTCGGATAGGTATCACCGATAGCGAACGTCAACGTTCCACCGGGAGCATTCATAGTAACCGTGTAATCATGGCTTGAGTTGTACGCAGGTATCGAGACATAGTTGTCAGCAACGCTCCCGTTGATCCATAGCGTCCAGCCTGGATACACACTGGTATGGTAAGGCGTAATAGGATTTCCATGTGCGTCGGTGTACTGATAGAAGGCATCATACCACTTGTTCGTATATTCTTCTCCCTCACCCCAGACATGAATAGTAACATTGCCTGAATAGGAATTCACAGTGGACGTACCACTCATACCATTAATGAAATATAATGTCAGCGTTTCTGTTACAGGAGTACGTGTGGGAGAAGGAGTAGGGTTAGCTGTAGGTGCAGTCGTAGGAACAGTAGTAGCTGTAGGTGCAGTCGTAGGAATGGGAGTAGCTGTAGCAGGGCTAGTGACAACAGGCGAGTTGTTCGAGCCAGTTGTGCCTGCAACAGTTGGCACAGTTGTAGGAGCAGTGTTCAAGATAGTAGTGGGTGTATGTGAAGGTTGTTTATGCACTATTGAAGTGGGTATGCTTGTTGCGGTTATCCCCGATGGAACACTATGAGACGCCTGTGACGTGGGCTGGTTGCCGATAATAGTCAGAGTCGGTGAGAAACCATGGAAAAAGAGCAATTGTGCCGTGATAAAGATACTGGGAAGCACAAGTATAAGAAGACCGATAAAGGCTACAATGCGCCACCAATTCCTCCTATTGCTCTGCTTTATGGGGAACGTAGATGGTATAGCTCCATTTGTATATTGTATTCCATTCATAGCAGGAAAAGGCTGTGAACCTTCAAATGGTGCTTGTTGTAAGAAAGGAGATTCGGTAATATGAAATGGTACATCAGCCTTCACCTGTGGAACTGGCGTTTCGGGATTTGGATGCCCGAAAGCACGTTGTGTCTCAACCTCTTGTGATGACGTTTGTTGATACAAAGGATAAACCGTTGGAAATGGCGTTTCAGGATTCTGATGAAAAGAGTTAGGTTTATCTGATACACCATATTGATTGGAACCTGTCACATGGGGTCTCTTCTGTAGTTCTACATGTACTGTGGCAGGTGTATTCGCTATGTTAATGCTAGGCACTCGGTGTTTTTGACTGTCAGGTTTTATGGTATCAGCTTGTTCCACATTGGCTGCTGATTGGGCAGAGAGAACTGTAGGCAAAGATTGTTCGGCATTTCCAGGTTGATATAATGCATTGATGAACGCCTGAATATCAGCATAGCGAGCATGACGTTGTTTAGACATCGCTTTGAGAATAGCTTGCTCGATATGCATTGGTATCTGTGAATTGTATCGTGATGGGGCCGCTGGCTCTTTCGTTAAATGATCCAGGCCCATCGAAAAAAAGTTGTCGGCAACAAATGGTGGACGCCCAGTAAAGAGTTCATAGGCAATACAACCTAAAGCATACTGATCACTTTCTCTGGAAACCGAACTTTCAAACTGTTCAGGAGCCATGTAAGAAGGGGTGCCAGTAATAGTGACGTTCTTGATACTGGACGTTGACAAGGTGGTAGCTATTCCAAAATCTGCAAGCAAAGCCTCTCCTTGCAGGTTAAATAGAATATTCTCAGGCTTGAGATCGCGATGAATGATATTCTGCTGATGTGCATAGCTGAGAGCCTGTCCAACCTGTGTCAGAACTCGTAATGCTTCGTGGACAGGCACAGGATCGGGTCTATATCGTTGAATGAGATTTCTCAAAGAACCGGAAGGCGCATATTCCGTTACCAGATATGGAAAACCGCTATGAATACCGACATCAATGACATGCAATATATGGGGATATTTTAAGCGTTCCAGAAGACGAGCTTCCTGTAAGAACCGCTCTCGTTCTTCCGAATTCGCAAGATGGGAGTGCAGTAGTTTAATAGCGACGGTCCGTTCAGTAAGAATAGTATGTTCAGCACTATACACATACCCAAAGCTTCCACTCCCAAGCTCACCTGTAATTCGATAATTACCCAGACATGTCCCAATAAATCCGTTTTCTTCTGCCATATATTACCTCAATTAAATCTGGAAAAGATGTATACTCTAATGTATCTTCTTTTAATGGGATAAGGAGCAGCATACATCACACCCGCCAGCAACAAAATACATATTCACATATACTGAGCTTCTACTTTTTAGAACGTTCAATTTGCTTTCTGGCAACACGAAAAATGTATCATTATATATCAATTTTTCCTGCTATATTCAAGAATGATAAGGAGCAGATAAGAACGCATTTAGAGGATATTAACAGGCTTTCGCGGATATGATGAGGCAGAATTTTACAAGAGTTGGTAGGCAGGATTTCTTGAACGCCATTTTCCCAAAAACAAAACC
>DAIQNC010000016.1:1188-15188 GCA_036788655.1 Ktedonobacteraceae bacterium | reverse complement strand
AGCGCAGTTATAGTAAGGATCGCTACTTCCAGGCCGACTTGCAAAGTGAGTCGCAGCTTATCGCGGAAGGCATCGAGGCACGTGTCCCATATAAGGGAATGCTTGGCCCGCTGGTTTATCAACTCGTTGGTGGTCTACGCCAGTCGATGGGTTATGCCGGGGCAGCTACCATCAAAGAGATGCAGGAGAATACACAATTTACGCGCATCACGAATGCTGGTTTACGTGAGAGCCATCCTCATGACGTAATGGTGACGAAAGAGGCCCCCAACTACGGACTGAAAAATCGGTAGGTCGTCACATAAGAAAAATGCTTCGTCGCTGGTGTCAGAATATGATCCAGTGGCGAAGCATTTTATCTGTAAGTACATCTCCATTCAAGAGTACGTTTTCGGTCTATTTCAAGACTGTAGAAACAAACTACTACTATTCGCTGTTATCTCACTCAGCGGAATTGTCTCATCAAGTTCCGGCTGTGTCTCATTGATTTCTTGAAGTATACGTTCTCCATCGTCAAAAAATTGACGGAGCAGTTGTATCTGTCCCAACAGAACCGCGCATCTTTCAAGTGCAAAGAGAAGGCACATTCGTACAGGAATTCTCGATGCTCGTTCTCTATCCGTTGGAGACAGTGGAGCCTTCACATAGAGTTGCGTATCCAGGTCAGATAACGTATCCAGAACGCTATAGACCTCTCTAATGCATTGAATATAGTAGTTCTTGATATCCGTAAATGTTTGCAGCGATGAGATGGATAGCTCTTGACCGTCCAGAGTTGGATGTAATCCCAGCGGTCGGAGTAGCCACCATTCCATCCCTTCAAGAAGTTGAACGGTGAGAGAAAAAAGAGACGAAGCGTATGGCATTGGAGGAGGCCAGTGAAGTACGCTTTCTGGTAGCCCTTCACAATGAAGGAGAGCATTCCATCCAATACGCTCTAGCATCGTTGCAATTTGTTTCGTTTCTGACGCTTCCATGATGGTTCGGTACTTCTAGTTCGATGGAGTCTAACGGTCTACACAACCCAATACGATGTCGGTACTGCCGATAATAGCAACGGCATCGCTCATTTTATGCCCTGGTAACATCTGTGGAAGAATTGACAGGTTACAGAAAGAAGGCGCACGCATCTTCGCTCGCCAGGGAAACTCGCTCCCATCAGTAATCATGTAGAAGCCGTACTCGCCTCGACTGTTCTCAATCGCAAAGTAGGTCTCGCCACGCTGAGGGCGCAGGGCAATAGGGACACGCGATGAGATAGAACCAGGAGGCATCTTGTCGATGGCGACGCGACACAGGCGAATGCTTTCTCTCATCTCCTGCATTCGCACCGCATTACGGGCGTAACAATCACCTTCCTGACGTATCTGAACATTGACTGGCACTTCTCGATAGGCCATGTAGGGGCGATTGACACGTACATCATAATTGACACCACTGCCTCGTAACATCGGCCCGGTGAGTCCATATGCTATTGCCTGCTGTGCATCGACGAAACCGACACCCTGAGTACGTGAAAGAAAAATTTCATTTCCCATAATCAATATATCAAGTTCATCCAGGCTCTTTTCAAGCTGATCGAGAAATGTCTCGCACTCACGTAACCAGCCACGTGGAAAATCGTGTAGCACACCACCGACGCGATTGTAATTGACGGTGAAACGGCTTCCCGAAAGGGCTTCAAAAAGTGTCATAATTCCTTCACGGTCTCGGAACGTCCACAGGACAGGAGTAAATGCTCCCAGGTCGAGTAAATACGTTCCAACCGCAATAAGATGACTGGCGATACGCTGCATCTCGCCCACGAGCAGGCGAATATACTGTGCGCGGCGTGGTGGCTCCAGACCCATAAGCTGTTCAGCCGCACCCACATATGCGATTTCGCACAGCATGGGTGAGAGATAGTCCGAGTTATCGGTGTAGCGAATACCCTGCATCAACGTGCGGTTCTCGAAAATCTTCTCCATGCCACGATGAAGATAGCCAATAACGGGCGTACAGGAGGTGATAGTTTCTCCTTGTAGGGTCAAAACGAGACGCAATACACCGTGCGTACTGGGGTGCTGTGGCCCCATATTGAGAATCATTTCCTGTGTTTGAACGCCTTCTGCCTCATCCGCAAATTGATGATGCAGGTCAACATCTGGATTCAAAGCCATGATCGTCTGCCTTCCTGAATGGCTGATATCTGTTGCTACAGCCCCTTTTCACCACGAATGTTGAGTCCTTGCTTCAAAATTTTCTCACGGAGTTTGAGGATGCCTTCGATGAGTTGCTCTGGACGGGGAGGACACCCCGGTACATAGACATCTACTGGTACAATGGTATCAACACCTTGCACTGTGTAATAACTATCGTAGAATTCGCCAGCCGAGTTCGCGCATTGTCCCATGCTCAATACCCACTTAGGGTCTGGCATTTGCTCCCAGAGTAGACGTAAACGTGGTCCCATCTTCACCGAGACCGTACCTGCGACGATCATCAAATCAGCCTGACGAGGACTGGAACGAAAGACTTCCGACCCGAAACGCGCAAGGTCATACTGAGGAGCGGAGGCCGATGCCATCATTTCGATAGCGCAACAGGCCAGACCATAACTGAGAGGCCAGACCGATTTGGAGCGCGACCAGTTTTGCGCCCATTCCAACATCTCTGCCATGCTTGCTAATTGAACCGGGCCTTCCTGTTCTCCCGGTGTATACTGAAAAGCTCCGGCTGCCTGCACAATGGGAAGCGTGGCGCGTCTTATTCCTCCACCTGTCACCGGATTATTCTCACTGGTTATGGGATGACTACTGCTATTGGTCACTGGATTATCCGCCACGAAGTGCCTCCATGCTAAGATACAAAATTCTCAACTATTCTAATAAAGTCGAGAGAATTCTATTATTTACATGATGAGACACGAAATGGGGGAGGATGATGTAACAGAATGAGGTTCAGGAATCCTAGCTATTCAGATAGACAAACAATGCATCCCAGGGGTACGTTCCAGGGCAGAAATGTCGGTTAATCGGGTCCATGGAATAGTGACCTGTGATGCCACCAGATTTGTCTGCCCAACGGCGCGGTATGTTATGCCGCTCACAAATATGTTGAACAAGCAGAAAACTGGCTTCTTGTTGTGCTGGCGTCAGTTCATCGGAGTTATCAAGACTTGGCTTGACATGCTCGATAGAAATGGTAACGAGGTTGGGGTTGAGGTCTTTACTCCACCACGAATCATGCCCTTCGGTAACACCACCGTTTCCCCAGGCGGCATCTTTTTCCTTTATTGATTGTACTATTGTGCCATTTTGCCCTATCGTATAGTGCGTGGCGACATCGGCGCGTTGAAAATAATGACCGACCTCTTCCGCACTTGTAAAACCAGCGGTTCCATGTATAATGATCCAATGTGGCCTGTGGCTGATAGCATTGCGGTCAGTACGATTGGGGAAGTAGTTGTTCGAGGGAATCCAGAGTGCGCCAGGTTCATCCATATTTCTCTCCTACAGCGTGTTTTGACAGTAGCATAATCGAATTGTATCATGCCAGAACCGACAGTTATGTCAATTCACAACGTTTATTCAGAGTAGAAGGAAGCGAACAGCACCCTCTCTTAGAAAAAGTAGTGTCGCATGAAGCCAGTATAGTATTAGCCATGATGTACCATCGTATTGCGTTCCTGTTGTGCTTCATGTAGAATAGCGAGCGATATAGCCGTAACACTAGATGCTGTAATATTGCCATTGCTTATAATGTTGGTGACAAATTGTAGCGTATATATTTGTATAGAAGTGGTATATCATATAGCCATTCAATGGCAACAACATTGAATCTCTACTGACACGCTAACGGAGGATACATGGTTGATCTCAAGCAAACGCTCAGTCGCTTCCTGACTATTTCGGGGGTGCGTCAGGCAATTCTGGTTGGGCGCGATGGGCTGATGATTGAAGGCGTGACTCGCGATGGGAAAGAGAGTATGGAGGCTCTGGGCGCGATAATGACCTCAGAGTTAAGCACGGCGGAGTCGTTGGGGCAAGATTTATCGCGTGGAAGCGTGGTCGGCGTGTTGGTAGAGTATGAGCATGGTCTGGTGAGTGTCGATCCGCTCGGAGAGTTTGCCTTGATGGTCACGCTCCTTGATAATGCCTCGAATCTAAGTCGTGTACGCCATATGGTGAAGACGAGTCGAAATGAAATTCTTGAGGCTCTTGACATTGCTTAAAATGTAGGTAACACTAAGGGAACGGGTAATAACAGGGGACACGGGAATAGAGGAGCCTCAATGGATTCAAGAGACACACGAAGGATGGCGTGTTCATGGAACAACTGACAAATCTGGTCGTTTCAGATAAAGAGCTTGCGACTATTTCAGCGGTATTGACAAAATTGATGAATGATACCAACGCTACCTCAGCACTTTTACTGGATAAGAGTGGGCAGGTGGTGGCAACGCAAGGAGCGAATACAAAGCGCAATGCAACGACGCTGGGTGCGCTATTGGCGGGTGTGTTTTCATCATCACGTGAAGTCGCACGATTGCTGAACGAGAAAGATTTTCGCAATATTTTTCAGCAGGGCGTACAAGAGAATATCTATACCACAATGGTCGAAGAGCAGTGGTTGCTGGTAATTATCTTTGATAAATTGACACACATAGGGCTGGTAAAGGTACTCTCGAAAAAAGCATCCGATGAGTTAGGACGGATTTTGGAGCGTGTCAGGAGCGATACAGCACGCACGAAATCTTCGGTCATCAATGTGCAGTTCCGTTCCTCAGTCGAGGATACTATCGACCTGCTGTTCCGCGACTAGAGGGACGTTATGGCACTCATCAATATCGCAAGCCATGAGATACACTGCAAGATTGTGTATTATGGCATCGGTTATTGTGGCAAAACGACAAACTTACAATATGTTTTTAGAAGCATCAATCCAACAGCACGTGGAGAGATGCTTTCTATTGCGACTGAGACCGAGCGTACTCTCTTTTTCGATTTCTTGCCACTCGACCTGGGGACAGTACATGGTTTTCGTACACGCTTCCATCTCTACACCGTTCCCGGTCAGATACTGTACGAACGCACACGTCTGGCTGTGCTGAATGGAGCGGATGGTATTGTTTTTGTCGCCGACTCGCAATCGGAAAAGTTCGAGGAGAATGTGCAGAGTATCTCGGAACTTGAGATGAATATGCGACGTATCGGCAAAGACATGAACACGTTCCCCTATGTGATGCAATGGAACAAACGCGATATGCCTTCCGCATTACCGACACATCTGCTCGAACGCTATCTCAATCGTCGTCGTGTTCCTAGCTTCGAGGCAGTAGCCTCAAGTGGGCAAGGCGTCTTCGCCACGTTGCGCTCAATCAGTAAAAACGTTATTGCACAACTCTAACATGTCATCTATAGCTAGAGCCTCGATGCGTATCTACGGTGTTGATTTCACCAGTGCGCCCTCAAAACGTAAACCAATCACCTGCGCTATGTGTCTACTATCTGGCACACAACTTCTGCTTGAAGATGTTATTCCTATAGCCACATTTGAAGCATTTGAGCAGTGGCTTCGACGCTCTGGCCCCTGGCTTGCCGCCCTCGATTTCCCCTTTGGACAACCTCGCCAACTGTTGACACGTCTCGGCTGGCCTCTTACATGGGGCGGTTATGTAGGGCTGGTTGGCTCAATGAGCAAAGCAGAATTTGAGAAGACGCTACAAGATTATCAGGATAGTCGTCCAGCAGGTGATAAGCAACATATGCGCGTGACCGATAGACTTGCAGGTTCACGTAGTCCGATGATGCTACATCGAGTGCCAGTTGGGAAGATGTTTTTTCAAGGTGCGCCACGTCTATTGGATTCTGATGTGAGTGTGCTACCCTGTTATCCCCGCCCAATGGATAGGATTGTCATAGAAGGTTATCCTGCCCTTGTTGCACGGAGATGGAGTGGAAAGCAAAGCTACAAAAGCGATGAACGAGCAAAGCAAACAGCCGAGCAACGCAAGATACGCCAACGCATTGTTGATGGTATTCGTTCATCCTCACTTCTGGATATGTACAGCATTCAATTGAGTCTTACAGATGAACAGGCTCAACGACTCATTGAGGAACCGATGGGAGATGAACTCGATGCAGTGCTATGTGCGATACAAGCGGCATGGGCATATACACAACGCGATGGCAATTATGGAATACCTGCTACATGCGATGATGTGGAAGGATGGATTGTTGATCCTTCTTTACTTTAGAGTGTGTGTTTGCCGCGTTGTGATAGAAAGACAAAGACTTCCTAGCCCCGTAATGTTGCTATCAATCTTTTAGGATAGAGCAGCAATCCGAGCGCATCAACAGGACTTGCTACTAGTACATCAGCAGCTTGTAAGGCACGTGTCGAAACGCCCTCTAATGTCATGACAGCGATACCTATTGCGGCGAGACGTAACATGCCGACATCGTTTGAGCCGTTACCAACAGCGACGACATGCTCTGGCCCCAATTGTTGCACGTAGCGCATTTTCTCATCACCTTTGTTGATGAGGCGCAACGGAAAACCGAGAGACCTTTCGATGTCGGCGAGGTTGCCATGTGTCCCTGCTGTCAGGATGTGAATTGAGAGGTGTTTCGATACCTGCTGCAATGCATCGACGACTTCCTGTGTCACAACGCCATCAATGGCAAGTGTACCGTTGATGTCGAAGACAGCGTGATGAAGGTCGATGATGCCGCGTTGAGGAATATCTACATGCAACATATATTGTCTCGCTTCCCACGCTCTTGTTTGTAGCGTTGTGTACTATCACGCTGTCTTCTTCTGTGTAAGTATTCAGTATCTGGATGCATCTATTAACTGATTGCGTACAGACGTTTTTTGCGTGGAATGCTGGTCACTTCTTCCGTCGCGCCCATTCCAGCGAGGGCCAGCGATGCAGAGAGGCGTATAGCGCGTGACTGTTGCTTATTGTGGACGAGCTGTTGTAGTAAGGGAATGGCGTGACGCTGTTGCTGCTCGTCAAGGAGTGTGAAGAGCCATACAATAGTCTGGCGTTCCCCTGGATCGTCACGTTGGAGTGTGCGGACGAGGTGTGTTGCAAGACGGTGTGAATATATATCTTGCAGGACGCACATATGCTGTTGCACATCATGTGTGGTCATATTGGATGCATGTGCGATAGAAATTAGCTCGTTTATCTTGTGGCGAAATTGCCTGTGAGACTCAAGCTCTACGATGTTCCAGCCTTCATTGATGGCGTCATGCTGGAATAGCCTGCCGTCCCTTCTTTCCATCAAGAGTGTCCTTCTCGAAGCTTGTATGTGGCTTCATCACAGTGTCCAGCATTGAACACACTACTAAATGTTTCTTGCCGTGTTGCAATCATGTGTAAGAGTGCTTGTAGTCCTGCTTGCGCTTCATTCCTCTGCTCGTCGTTCATCAACGTATCAGCAGCAAATTCGTCTTCGTCGAGAATGAGCGGTTCACCCTGTGGACTTACCCACACATCAAGCAGTAGATCAACCTGCTCTATCTGCTGCTCAGAAATGTGTGCTGGCTCCGTAATGTTACAGTACCAACCCTTACGAGTCCCATGAGCATCCGCGATATCAAAGATGTTGAACCAGCGATTCGTGTAGTAATATTCCACGAAGCGGTCTCCGGTCTCGAACACGACGTATCCCAGGTCATGACGTGGCCTTGTCCACTCTGCCTGGATAACGATACCTTCGGGAAGTCGCTCTATAACCTCTCCCTGATATCGTGTTTTCTCGTTTCCACGTGGGTCTAGCTTGATAACTGTTACTGCCATACTACGCCAACTCTACAACGTGTGAATAGCGGTTGTTGTCACACTATCTGCGACTGCAAACAGTACATAGTGTACATTAAAAAAGTCTTCTATGCAATGCTTGTAATGACGTAGTGTTAGTGTTGTCATGCCGTAGATTGCGCCACACGCTATCGCATAATAACCGAAAAAGTCTACTCGCGAAAACTTCAAATTAAGATAAGTAACGTCGTATGAACGTGAGACTTTGTTGTATATGCTTAATCGCCACCTGCCCAGTTGCATCTACGGCAGGTGACTCTAAGCTAACGTTGCCGTTGAAGCCGCGCTGTTTCAGGTTGTGGAAGAACCTCTCGAAGTCTATGTTGCCTTCGCCTGGGTGTAGATAGCGACGCGCACCATCGACAAACGGCTTCCCATCATAATCCTTGATGTGAACGTGGGAGACTCTACCGTTTTGCCAGAGCCAGTCACGATGAAACACCTCTTCAAGCTGGTCATATTGTGCGAGAAACTCGGTATCAAGCGCAACGTGACAACGTGCATCATACTCTACCGCTCGTTGCACATTATCAAGCGGCGTGTGATGTCTCCCCGGAATCGTCTCTACCGCAAGTTGTACATGATGTTGTGCTGCAATATCGAGGCAGAGAGGCAGTGCCTGTAGATTGTTTTCGAGATGGTCGTCCAGGTCAGGCCAGTTCCACAGGTGGAGAACAAGTACCCGTGTATTGAGCATTTCCGCCAAACGACAGTTCTCTGCGAAGAATTGGATACCCTGTTCGCGTTCCTCTGACGTTGGTTTACCCAGTGAGACACCGATGCTTTTTTCTGTATGCATCGCAGGAAAAGCGAGTCCCGATGCTCGTAATTCGCTGCCGATGCGTTCGGCATTACCATACCAACTCGGATAAAACATCAACTCGAAACCACTCACATCGAGTAGTGGCCCATAACGTAGCACTATGTGATAGTCAACATAATCAGGGAAGCGGCTAAACGTGCCAGTTGAGCAAAGTAGTTGCATGGAGAACCTTTCTATCTCTATGTGTTATATCATCTCCATTGTAAGAAAGTATATAAGCTAGATGCAAACAGGCATTATGCAGCGTTATCCCTCGATTGATGTCTATAGAGCGGTGATTGATGGGAACGTGAGAACGCCTGAGCAGCTAGAAACATGGTTAGTGCAACATCCACGCCCGTTTCTGACATTCTGGCAACCGGGTGAAACTGGTACTATAATGCAATAATATTTCTTCGGTTGTGTTATAATCACGTCACTATGTTAAATCTCGACTTTATTCGTCAACATCCCGATGTCGTGCTGAATGGGTTACGCAAACGACATGACGAACAGAATATACAGGCTCTGAATACAATTTTACAGCTTACCGAGCAAAGGCGTGTACTTGCAACACGTAGCGATGCCCTTTATATTTCTCTCAAGCAACTCAAGGAAACACTTCACAATGCACCGGTAGCGAAGCGTTCAGAGTTGAGCAAGCAGATAAAGGCAACGACGCAAGATGTACGCGCTCTCGAAAGCCAGATAACCGATATCGCTTCGCATCTGCATCTCTTATTATTGAACATGCCGAATATACCGCACGAGAGTGTACCAGAAGGCATGGACGATGAGGATGATCGAGAAGAACTTCGGTGGGGTGAACCGCTAACGTTTCATTTTGAGCCAGAGGCGCACTGGGATGTGGGAGCGCATCTGGGCATCTTTGATAGCGAGAGCGCGTTGAGAATTGCTGGTAGTCGTTTCATGACGCTTAAAGGGATGGGAGCAAGACTGGAGCGAGCACTCATCTCGTTCATGCTCAATGTGCATACACGTGAACATGGCTACACTGAAATTATGCCACCGTTTCTTGTAAAGCGCAGTGTCATGCAAGGAGCTGGACAACTGCCAAAGTTTGAAAATCAAGCATATCAGAGTAGCGAGGATGAACTGTTTCTCAATCCTACAGCCGAAGTACCGCTTATTGGAATGCATAGTGATACAATACTTCCCCCTGAGACGCTTCCTCTGCGCTATGTTGCGTGGACGAGTGCATTTCGACGAGAAGTTGGTGCAACCTCACGTGCGAGGGGCTTGCTCCGTTTACATCAGTTCAACAAAATCGAGCTTTTTCAATATGTCGAGCCTCAGCTATCATACACAACGTTGGAGCAGATGTTGAGCCATGCGGAGAGTATTTTGCGACAACTAGATCTGCCTTACCGTGTCGTAACGCTTTGTAGTGCGAATTTGCCCTTTTCCTCGGCAAAGACATTCGATATTCAAGTCTGGACGCCCGGACAAAATTGCTACATGGAAATCTCTTCAGTCAGTAATTGCGAGACATTTCAGACACGGCGAGCGAATATACGTTATCGTCCCAATGGGACAGCACATGCAGAGTATCCTCATACACTCAACGCTTCCGGGCTTGCAGTTGGGCGCACGATGGCGGCAATTCTGGAGACCTATCAACAGGCTGATGGCTCTGTTGTTGTGCCAAAGGTGCTACGTCCATTTATGGGAACGGCATTGCTCACTCCATCATAAGAGAACGAGACTTGTTGAAATTGCAATAAAGATAGCCAATTCGGGTATATCTCTTCCCATGAGATGTGAAGTATGGTATAGTGATTGTGGAGAGATGGCAGAGTGGTCGATTGCGGCTGTCTTGAAAACAGCTGGGTTAATAGCCCCGGGGGTTCGAATCCCTCTCTCTCCGGTGAGAGGCATATATGCCTCTTTTCTTTATATGAACATGCCTTGTGGGGAGCGCATGTTCGTATCAATGCTACCGGGTGTAACGCACTATGTTTCGCTGGTTCTATAAACACATGAACCATAACTGCATTGTTGCATCTAGTAGTAAGATAGATGCCAGTAAAGCATCATCACCCCTTCGGTAGATGCAATGCGAGAATCAACCGTATCTGGTACAAAGGCGATTTCATCCAGACTCAAAAGCTGAACAGAGATGTAGTTTTACATTTCTGCATGTGTATGTTTCTCGTTTCTTACGGATGTGTTTCCCTCTGTCTTTGCTATCCGATACGTATCTATATTCGTAGGTTGCGTGGTTTGCGCGATAAATCACGCCACTACATAATTAAATGGACGGTGATGTATAGTGTCAATCATAGGGACGTTAGAAACACTTCCTCTCCCTTTGCTCTTGCGAAGAATTGAGGCGTTTACAAAAACCGGATTGATGGCAATTACGCAGGGAACTCAATCGGTTGAACTATATTTTCGTAACGGTAAGCTTATGTGTGTTGGCCCGGTACGCACGGATGTCTCGCTTGCTGAACGACTTGCTCAGGACGGTTTGCTTTCTTTGCAGATGGTGCGAGAAGTTGAGCAGACCGATGGTATGGCCTCATCCAGTGAAACGCAAATCGCGCTGACCCTGATGGAAATGGGATTTATCAAACGCGAAGAATTGCGAACATGGATGACACAGAAAGTGACAGAAGTTCTTCGCGTCTTACTTACCTGGAATACTGGAAGCATTGATTTTGTAGAAGATGTAGATGAGCCATCGGCACGTTTACTGGTTTCACTCTCTATCTCATCCTTTTTAGACACTCTTACAGCTTCTCCGAACGTATTATCTTCTTCTGCTACAAATAATGAGCGAAGTATGGAAAGTAAACAAGAAGTGTATGCGGCAATGGAAACGCGGATGATGCCAGCCAGTCAGCCTGCACAGCAATCCATCGTCAGGCAGGAGCCATTACCTCAGCCAGTGCGACAGGGCGAGCAACCTGCCCTTGCTTATCAAACAGGTCAATCGGATCATGCTGTAACAGCAACACGCCCAATCCATGATATTTCGCAAAAACCGACGCTCTATGATGCCTCTCAATTTATTGCTCGATCTACGGACTCACCTCTGCCATTCTTGTCGTCCGACCTACTTTCATCATTATCCGTACCAGATGTGCCGGATACAGGAGTTCCTGTCGAGTCGTATCTGAATATGAGTGATATACTATCTGGTTTTGATGGCCTTCTTGATGCAGAACAAGATAAGCCCCATCAAATAGCATTATCTGGTGCAACACCCGAACCTTTGCCCTACTCATCACCCCGAAGAATCAATACTGCGTTTATGCAACCTGATATGATTATGTTTCCAGTTGATGTCTCTCGTAAAGATGAGCATGTTTGGATAACGCCTACTCAGTGGCAACTATTGACACGGGTCGATGGGCAAACCCCGTTAGGGCAGATACACATGGAGCAACGACTTCCATTAGAGCGAGTATATGAAACCGCCGGTGAATTAATAGCAGAAGGTTTCGTACAAGTTGTGTCGCCTTATGCCATTCATGAACAGCAAGACGTAATGGCAACTTCGATGCAGCCGCCTACTCCAATGGAGCTTTCTCCAGCATCGCGTGAGCTTGTCGAGGTAGGACTTCATAATGGCTTGTTTGCTCATGGCTCTCATGCATCGGTCGCGCCATCATGGGGCGATGTATTTCCAGACTCGCCTATTACACAGCTTTCACGTTCAACCGAGACACAATCACAATGGGGAAATCCCGGCAATGGTGCATCATTTGTTATTGGGCAGACATGGAATACGGGTCCGCAGCCGTTTCCACCACTACAAGCAAGTGGGCCACTGGTATCCGGGAGTAGCTTTTATCCAAACATGCGACGAGGATAAATGTTCTCGTTAAGAAACTGGATGTATGAAGAGGGGAATTGTGGTGGTGCAGCAGCATGGAACATCTGTATATGAACATCTAGGACAAGATATCGCGCAACTCATTGTAGGACGTAGCCCTCATATAGGGCGTGTGCGTCAGATGGTACAACAAGTCGCACAGTATCCACGCGCAACGGTGCTATTGCAAGGTGAAAGCGGAACAGGGAAAGAGGTTGTCGCTCATGCAATTCATACCTGTAGCAATCGTGCAGCTCGCAACTTTGTAGGTATTAACTGTGCTGCTCTTCCTGAGACGTTGATCGAAACTGAACTGTTTGGGGTTGAGTCGGGCGCATTTACCGATGCAAAGACTTCGCGTGAAGGTCATATCCTGCGTGCTGATGGTGGAACGCTCTTTCTTGATGAAATAGGCGAGATGCCCTTGACCATGCAAGCAAAACTGCTACGCTTTTTAGAAACGCATCGTTTTCATCGCGTAGGTGGTATTCGAGAACTGCATGTAGATGTGCGAATTATTGCTGCTTCCAATGTCGCTTTGAGACAGGCCATTTCGCTGAAAACGTTCCGAGAAGACCTGTATTATCGTTTGAACGTCGTTACTATTCAACTTCCCCCATTGCGTGAGCGTTTAGAAGACATCGAATTATTGGTTGAACATTATCTGCATAAACACGCGGAAGAAGGTGGGGTGCAAGAGGTACAGGTGAGTGCAGAAGCAATGGAATTACTCACGCGCTATCAGTGGCCTGGCAATGTACGTGAACTCTTCGCTGCCCTACAGAGTAGTATCATCTTGTGTGAATGCAATGTTATCATGCCTTATGACTTACCAGTACATATTCGGACGTATCAAGAGAATGAGATGCAACAGCTACTTACACTCTGCCAGCAACTGCACTTACCATCAGAAGGTTTCGATATGTGTGCGTTGCTCGATGATATCGAGAAGAGGTTTGTGCGCGAAGCTTTGGAACAGTGCAATGGAAATCAGGTGCGAGCTGCTGCTTTACTGGGTCTTTCGCGTGACCAATTGCGCTATCGTATCTCTGAATAGTGATGTCTCATTTGTAGTGCGACAATGAATTGTCGGTGTGCTTTATCTCATGGAACACCGACAATTCATTGTCGCACTACAAATGAGACATCACTACGCTTGCATCTCTTTTACCTCATCCCAGTTCAGCATCATTGCCTTCGCCGTATCTCCAGGTTTAACGGTAAAGCCGCCTTCTGGCACAATCACAAAAGCATTGACATGAAGCAACGAGGTCAGGATATTTGAGCCTTGATTCCCTGTCGTGTGAGCTACAAAGCGACCATTCTGCAATTCAACAAAGGCGCGTACATAGTGACGACGCATGGCAGTATCCTGTACACCATCCTCAACAATCACATTAATCTGGGGTTTGTAGAGACGTGTCTGACCCATCATTTTGCGAATGACAGGACGTGCGAATAGCTCGAAGGTGACGGCACTCGAAACGGGATTGCCGGGTAGTCCCAGCAATGGAACATTCTGAATATGCCCAAATGCTACTGGC
>DAIQNC010000016.1:0-1175 GCA_036788655.1 Ktedonobacteraceae bacterium | reverse complement strand
ACGCCAGAAGTTCATCTCCCCACGTTCCTGCATGAGGTCTTTGACAAGATCGAAGTCTCCGACGGAGACACCGCCCGATGTAAGAATAAGGTCACATGTCACTGCTTCTGTGAATTTCTCGCGCAGACTTTCAACGGTATCACGTGCCACGCCGAGACGTAGCGGTGTTGCTCCAACGCGACGTACAGCAGCCTCTAGCAGATAGCTATTGCTATTGCGAATTTTGCCGGGCGTGAGCGGTTCAGCTACATCAACTCATTCATCACCTGTGCCGAGAATAGCGACACGCGGACGCCGTATCGCAGGAATGGTGGGGTAGCCGAGTGTAGCGAGTATGCCGATTTCCCACGGGCCTATCTCTGTGCCAGCATGTAAGACGACCTGCCCTGCATGAATATCTTCACCAGCAGGACGAATATTGTTGCCGACAGGAACTTCGTGAAGAATCTCGACCCATTCACTATTCGGGCCATCCGAGCGTGTGAGTTCAACCTGAATGACGGTATCTGCTCCTGGTGGAACGGGTGCGCCTGTCATAATACGCATCGCTGTTCCCTCTTGTACAGCCTCACCAGCCACATAGCCCGCAGCAACCCCCCCGATGATACGAAGACGCGCTGGTTGCCCATTCTGAGGACGACTATCTTTACTGAGAAGGGCAAAGCCATCCATCGCAGAATTTGCGAAGGGCGGGTTATCGTCATGAGCCACAATATCTTGAGCCAGTACAAGTCCTTGCGAATCCGCAAGGGAAATGTTGATGGCAGGGAGTGGTGTGATTTGAGCAAGTATACGTTCCAGAGCTTCTTCAACGCTTAACATCAGTGTCACCCTTTCAAACGGCATATGTGAAGGCCGATTATGCATATGTAAGCAACGATGAGGCGAAACATGTGGAAAAGCCTGGCACACGAAATAAAGGTGTATGCCAGGCTTCTCTCAAAAAATAGTACCACGTACGGGATTCGAACCCGTGATCTCCGCCTTGAAAGGGCGGCGTCCAAGGCCGCTAGACGAACGTGGCATGTTATCAATATAACATCATGATTGTACTTCATCTTTGCGATGCTGTCAAGCAGATTTTTCAAAAGCACACAAAGTGGTTTATTTATTTCTATTTGGAGGGTTCAATATACTATATACATGGATATGTTGATGTGCGGATGAGGAGGATT
>DAIQNC010000015.1:3913-15431 GCA_036788655.1 Ktedonobacteraceae bacterium | reverse complement strand
GGGTTGTCATGAATGATGACCCTTACAGTACACCTTCAAGGCTCCATACATTCAGCGGAGCGGACTTGTTCTTCACACTCAACGGCGGTATTGGTGCGACCTGCACATGCGTTTGCACACGTTGTAACGTTGACTGGTTGAGCAGAATCTTGTTATCCGATGCGTTCGATTGTAGGCGCGAGGCAACATTGACGGCATCGCCAATCGCGGTATAATTCTGGATATGTCCACGTGAGCCAATGTTGCCAACGGTAGCGCGTTCCGTGTTGACACCGAAGCCAAAGGAAATCGGCACACCCAACGGATGCATACGTTGATAGTTGAGGACCGCCATGCGCATTTTCCATGCGGCACGCACGGCACGCAACGCATGGTCTTCCTGGCTCAGTGGTGCATTGAAGATAGCCATAAGCGCATCACCTATAAACGACGTAATGGTTCCCTCTTCGTCCCACACCTCTTTGACCATGATTTCCAGATAACTGTTGAGCAGATTCATAACCTGTTCCGGTGCGAGACTCTCGCTCAAGCGTGTGTAGCCACGAATATCAGCGAATATGACGGAGATTTCGCGTGTTTCACCACCTAGATTGAGTGCCATCGGGTCGCGGATAAGTTGTTGAACCACATTGGGATGCACGTATCGCTCGAATATGCGGCGTATCTGTTTCGCTTGCGCTTCTGAGCGTTTTAATTCGGTACGGTCATCAACCACTAGAGCCGTACCAATGTGTACTCCGGTTTCATCTCGCAGCGAAGTAACGTAGAACGTCAGATTGATAATACCTTCGCGTCCAGGAATTTCGCAATCGACGGACACGGGGGTCATTGTGCTATGTTCACGTCGTCTTCCGGCTCTCTGAAGCAATCCTACTATTCCTACATTTGGCAGACCTCGAAACGCCTGTTTATAATGCTGCCCTATCAATTGAAGATTATCAAGGTGAAATATCTTGCCAGCCGCCTCGTTGAATGCAGTAATCACACCTGCTGAGTCTGTGGTCACAACCCCGTTAGCGATAGAGGTGAAAATATTATCCATGTACTGCTTATCTTCGCTGACCTTTCGCAGAGCCTTGTTGAGGTCATCGAAGAGACGCGCATTATCTATCGCAATGGCAGCTTGATTACAGAAAGCGGATATCAGGTCTCGATGTTTAGGCCCAAAGAGGTTTGCCTCGAAACGACTATCGACATACACTGCCCCAATACAATCATTACGCACTACCAGGGGCGCACAGAGCATCGAGCGAATGCCATACGTGACAATGCTATGCTGCTCTTTGAATGCATCATCCATTTGAGCATCGTTAGCGAGCAAGGTTTCACGCTTTTTGATGACGCGCTCCACCGTTCCTCGACTAATTTTGAAGGCACTTTCCTCTATTGTCTGAGCCATTTTATCACGTGCTATCGTGAACTCTAGCTGATTTGTCATGGGATTGACCAGCATCAGGAAGCCACGTTCAGCATTCATAAACTCTATCACCAGATCCATCACCAGTCGCAGCACTTCATCGAGTTCGAGGGTGGAATTGAGTGTACGGGCGATTTCGTACAGCGTCTCCTGCTCACTACGCTGCTGACGGAGTACGACAATGCTTGTGGTTAATTCTTCGCGCTCTCGCTCAAGGATTGCCTGTGATGTTATCGTTGAATTTACCTGGCTCTGGAACGTTTGTGAAAGTCGTTGTACGTTCTGGCTCAGACGTCCTAACTCAAGGTCAGCGATACGGCTTACGTGCAACGCATCGCTTAACAGACGCACACGTGGATCACTGCCTTCACTCGCATATTGACCCTCAACAGCAACCTCTAACTTTCGCGTATGCTCATGCAGATTGCGTGAAATAGTGCGCAGGGAATTACTGACCGTTCGTAATTCATTATTGGCGTTATTCCCATTCCCCGGTAATCCATTCGATGATACAGACACGCGGCTCCTCCGTCCTGGGATGGTTCTATGAAATAAGTTATTTGTCTCGTCAGGCAATAGATATACGCTCTTGCTATTGAATTATATCACGGCAATTTTCAGGAAGGTATGGAAGGCATTTCTCTCAATTTGAAGAATCATCAGGGAATATGAATCATCTACTGTAGAGCGACAATTTATGGTCGGCGTAGCCATGTAAAAGGACTACGCACCGACCATGAATTGTCGCTCTACTGATAGGCGTTACACACCGTTTTGCGACAGGTACGCAGAGAACGAGGTCGGTTTGAACCCGAAATCACGCTCGACACTGTTCAAATCTGTGGTGTTGTCGAAGGAGAAGAGGGTCATCGCTGCCTTTGTAAGCGGTGGCTTCGGTAGCACTGCCTCCATTACCGCCGCACCAATGCCCACAATCGGTGTAGGCGCGTAGACTTTGAGGCGATGAATATGCATCGCCTTCGTTATTTCATCGAAGACCTGCGTGAACGAGTAGTAGCCAGGGCCACCGATGGTATAAATTTTGTTATTTGTGCTTTGCGGATTCTCCAGCACTTTGACGATAACTGTCACAACATCATCTACGAAAATCGGTTGGAACATGATTTTTCCGCCGCCAATTAATGGCAACACGGGCGACGTTTTCGCTAAATCCGCCAGACCAGTAATGAATGGCGCAACCTTCCCAAAAAGCACAGAAGGGCGAATAATGGTGTAGCTGATACCGCTATCAATCACTGTACGCTCGGCCTCATATCGACCTTCCATGTAGCTTCCTGGCTTGTCGGGCTTTGTGCCGAGACCGCTAATCACAATAATGCGCTGTACCCCTGCTGCCTTTGCCGCATTGACGACATTGATCGTACCATTTACATTCGTATTATTGTAAAAATTTTCACCTTGCGATTTACGATCCGCAGTGATAAAGGCTGCGTGAACAATCGTGTCTACGCCTTGCATGGCGGCATTCACGCTTGCCGCTTGCGTCGTATCCCCCTGAACAAGATCTACTTTGTCTACTGACAGTATTGCCTTCGCCTTGCTTATGTCACGCACGAGACAACGTGGACGCTCTCCCTGCGAGACGAGACGTGCTACGAGATGTCGTCCAATATAGCCTGTTGCACCAGTGATGAGTAACATGATTTTCCCCTCCTGCTTTTTATTTGCTATGGAAGAGACGCATGGCATAGCAAAATCAAGTAACATTTTTATGCGCTGAAGAGTTCCCTGGCTACAATTATTGCTCTTAACGAAGAGCCTCTGCTGGCAAGAAAATTCTGACGGTTACACCGCCCTCTGGCGAACTTTTGACAGTCAGACTCCCACCAGCAATAGCAAGCAATGCGCTATGCGTTAATAAGCCTCCGCCTGTGCCAGTAGTCGTGCTACTCGCTGCACCAATTCCTACGCCATCATCGCTCACCAGTATTTCAAGATGAGGTGTATACGATGCTTGCACAGAAAGACAGAGTTGACGATGCAGGTCTGCACCTCGTCCATGTCGTGCGGCATTACGAAATGCCTCTTGCACCGCAGCGAAGACCAGTTCGGCAAGCGCAGGGGGAATCATCTCGTCGATATGGCACATAGTTTCCTCTGAGATATCCCACCTCACCTCGTCGAATGCCTGCTGGAAATCCTGCCTCAGCATCGTATGTATCGCGTGTAACATACCATCGCGTTCGAGGCGATGTGGCGCACTGGGGGCCGTCGCTCGCATCATCGCAGCAAGACCACGATGCGCGTCACTGATGATATGCACAGCGTCATCCAATGCCTCACGTTGCGAAGACAGGCATTCGGGACGATTCAGTGTATCAACACTTCCCGACGCTCTCATTGGAACGGTGTTTTGATTGAGCGAGGAGCGTAATGTTTCCAGACGCAACAGGGCAAGATGCATCTGTGGCAATACTTCGTCATGCAGAATACGTCGATGTTGCGCCCCCAACAGCTTGACATCGACAATACGGCGGCGCAACAATCCTGCCACCGCCTGCATCGCCTCATGATCTCGAAGTGTGTCAAGGATGCGTTGCCCACAGGCATGTGCGATGTCCATATCCTCCTCAGTAAAGACACTTCCATCGTGGCGAGGGCCAAGATAAAGCAGGGCCACTACACCCAGTTCGTCCCGAATAGGCAACACCCAGCAGAGGATAGGTTGTCCCTGAAAGGTCATTTGTACTCGTTTCGGAATTTGCCTCTCACGTACCTCTGCATTATGGCCTTTACTCGATATGACAAGATGTTCTTGAGGTACTATCTGCATCTCCTGTTGTGTCTCTTGTGGATGAAATGATTGTACATCACTTTCTCTGCTCTCTCCGCTCTTTCCGCTCTTTCGCTCGTCATCTCCGAATGAGGGCCAGCGATATGAGAAGTTCCGTTGCTCTGAACCTGCCAGAACAACGAGTCGCGCACATTGCACCTCCAGCACGTCATGGCATAGATGAAAAAACAGGTCTTCCATGCTCTGTTCCGTCTTCTGCATATCAGTGTGTAGCCAATGACGAACATTCGCACTTCGTAAAAATGGGCCGAGCAAGGCGACATAGCGGTCATGTGCTGTATAGCTACTCCATGTGAAAAGGGCATAGGCACAGGTAGCAAGCGAGGTTATCAACAGTAGACCACCGAGGTCACTGCGTGTCACAGCGACGAGCAGGGATATCAGAAGTGCGATTGTTGTTGCTACTATGACAATACCTCGCCATTGCTCGAAAAAGCCTCTTCGCGCCAACGGTCGCTCAATCAAAATGCCGTGCCGTACAATCGAATACCCGATCAATAGAATGATACATGAGACCGCACCAGTAGCTAATAAATCGAGGAGCAAGAGACTCAATGGCATGATAGAGAATACTGAAGGAACAGCAACATGAACTACTTGATGCTTCCCTTGCTCTAACCAGTGGATCATCGACCACACGCCCAGTACGCCAAGACAAGTCGTCAGTGCAACCATAAGCAGCGCGGCGAACAGGAGACCAGGACGCGCAAGATGCCACGATAACACAGGCTCATCCAATTGTTCTACAGGCACATTGTCATCCCAGAATGCATCCGCGAGCCGACGACGTAATGACAGATGTGATGTCTCTCTCGTTGTCTCATTTCCGGCAGTAAGAGATTTTAACAAGACGTTGAGAAGACGCACGATACGTAAAGGAGTAAACCAGGGGCCGATAGCACAGAAGGTGACGTAAAAGAGAAAGAGGACAGGCAGCAATACCGGGGGCGACAAAATATCAACACTGCTATTTACCGATACATCCCCATAGGCAAGTAGACGAATTGTTCCTACGAATGTAAACGTTGAGCGATTGGCTATAAGAAGCGCAAGCACACTTAACCCTAGCACACCACTAACGAGGAGTAATGCAGGACGCCGACGACGCCATCCGTTGTTAATAAGCGCAGCATAATACAACCCGATAATAAACCAGATATAGGGAACGCCAAGCGCAGGTAGCCAGATAAAATGCCAGAGCAGGTCTTGCGTAAAAATTTCTGCTCTCTGTGGAAGTGGGTCTGATATGAGCAATGCGTGAAGATAGAAGAACAATGCGGAGAGGCCCAGGCCAATAATACCAACACGCGCTATCATGCTTGCACGATTGCCGTTGAGCCAGACGGTAAAAGTGAGCCAGAGGAAGGTGATGATATTGAAGATAGAAAGTGCAAGCACCATTATCTGTACAAGATAGGTTGGATTCAGCAGAGATGTCATCATAATATTGTTCTTGAGTAGCTATTCGTTGTAGAGAGGAACCCATTCACCGCGACGATTTTGTGTCAGGGCCATTCCATTCTCGTCCCAGATAATCATACGATTCAGCGTATAAATCAGCGTTGCTCGCGCACGTGCGACTTTATCATCAACGGAGTTCTCGCTCAGGCCCCACGAGGCATAGATACGCCCGTTCGTGCGACTCACGGCGCGTTTATCGTGCAAATTGAGACGCGCTGCGATTTGCTCGTTGGTCATGCCCTGTGCCATCAACTCGGCAACTTTCAGTTCATTCGGTTCCAATAGCGCACGTGGAGACTGCTCATCCATACTTCGCACTTCCTGAACGCGATCCTCGATTTCCGGGTCAACGAGACTACGCCCATTCACCGCATCACGCAAAAGGGGAACAAGCATACTTGGAAGCAGATAGTTACTCTTTCGCACATAGGCATAGTGCGTGAGAATACCGGAAGCACGAAACTCACGGTAATATTCATCGTCGTCCTGAATAGAATAAAAGACGACAGGCATACGCGGTCGCTCACGACGAATAGCAATCGCTGCGCCTACACCGCTCATCGCGCTCCGCCCCACTCGTGAATCTTGCAACTGCACATCCATCAGGATAACATCCATGTCCAGTTCGAGAGCGCGTACCACCGCCTCGCGTCCCGTCGCGGCCTCACCTACCACTTGAACCGCTCCCGTTGCTTCTAACCCTTCTCGGAGGGCCTTACGGAGCGGCCCATGATCATCAACCAGCAATAATTTTATCGTCGCCATAGACTGCTATCACCTCACCGACACAATCATTCGACCATATTATAGCAGTTTTGGGAAGAGTTGGAGCGCACTTGAGACAAAGTATAGCAGCACATAAGACACTTGTTATTTTTCAAGCGTCCAAAACCATAAAATTTCACTGGTCTGTAGCTTGACATAGCAACCCCATCATTTCCCCTGACAAGCTATGTCAAGCTACAACCTTTTTTACACCAATGCTAGTATCCAGCACTCTTCTCGAACGCTGACGCAATCACACTATACCCTGTACTAGTGGCATGGATATCTTTGAAAATGCTACATATCCATGTGTAGGAGCAGGTATTTTTGTTCGGCGTCGTCGCACCACCGAAGGCAGTGAAGACATCGACCATTGTGCCATAGCCGCTCACGTCGCTGGCAATGTGCTGGTTGATTTCCTGAATGTACGATACCGTATTCGGACAACTGTTCTGATACGGGTCATAGTAGTTCATTACCAGCAAATCTCCCGTCAGTTTGCCACTAACAACGAGCGCGTTATGCAACTTCGGCAAGATAATTTGTGTCAGATTGGTGTCGAGTGTTGCAAGATCGCTGTTGTACTTCGTCGTGTTCACGACACAGGTACTACTGTTGATATCTGGTAACAGGTCGTTTGCCCCTATATCGAACGTTACTGGACTCACCTGCCCTTTATACAAAGCGAGATAGGCAAGGGCGGCGTTGAGTTGCGCTCCCACATAGGGGTATTTCCGCAAGAACGGATATGGACAGCCACCATTGATGAATGTACTACTCGTCTCGCCGGGACACCCCATATTTGCATACGAGTGAACGCTGTGGCTTTGCAAATTGTTGTAGAAGTCGGTCGAGTAGCCATCGGCGTAGTTCAAGTCCGGTTGATAGCCAAAAGCGAGCGAGTCCCCAATTGCAAGATAACGTTGCTTCGGCCCTACAAGAGAAATACCTGCTCGTTGCGCGGCAAAAGCGGCAGGGGCAGTGAGTAAAAGTAAGAGGCAGGCTAGGATAAGGGAAGTACCAATGTAACGTGGCAAGGATTTTCGTAACCATCGCGTTTCCAAAAGCATGAATGGCCCTCCTGTTGTTTGCACAACCGAATTATTGTTTGTATAAGACAACATTCGACTGTATAAGATGTAGAACCATGCGAGGGAAAGAAGAGGTTGCTAGTTCAATTATAACCTCATTTTGAAGTAAAACGCAAGGGTTTATCAAAAATCCGCACGAAAGTCATCGCTGTTCAGATGAGCGAACCTTGTCTTCTCATATTTGTTGAATAAAGTACAATCCTATTTAGCAGGGGAGTGTCTATCCACATGTGGTACGTTATGCCAGACCTTTGTATACTAGATTTGTGATATAGTATGTGCAAGTCTCGGCACATAAACTCAACATTCCAGTTCGGCATGAAGTGGGATATCGTTGCATACGCAGCGATAGTATTTTTTTGTAGGTGATATATGACAGTAGGGCGAGCAAACAGCATCTATTTCGGGTTACTTCTGCACAATCATCAGCCAGTGGGGAACTTCCCATGGGTGTTCCAGCAGGTCTACGAAGAGTCGTACCTGCCCATGCTCGAAGCATTGGAACGACATCCGAGTGTACGGCTCTCATTGCACTATACTGGCTCACTTCTGGATTGGCTTGAAGAGGCGCATCCAGAATTTCTTCAGCGTGTCGGTGCGCTCGTTACACGGGGGCAGATCGAGATGGTGGGCGGCGGTTATTATGAGCCAATTCTTCCTTCGATTCCTGATGATGACAAAATAGCACAGATTCGGCGTCTGACAGCCCGTGTACAGAGTGATTTTGGGAAGAAACCAACGGGTATGTGGCTCGCCGAGCGCGTGTGGGAGCCAGGACTTCCACGTTATTTGCGCGAAGCTGATATCGAATGGACTATCCTTGATGACGTTCACTTCAAAAATGTCGGGCTAGATGATAGCGACCTCTACGGCTACTATGCCACCGAAGACCAGAGCAGTGCCTTGAAGCTGTTTGCCACCAGCAAGTCGCTCCGCTACACGATTCCCTGGCGTCCAGCACACGAGACGATTGACACATTGCGCTCACTGGCAACACCCGATGGTAGCCGTATCCTTGTGATGGGCGACGATGGCGAAAAGTTTGGTAGCTGGCCTGAGACCTATCCCTATTGTTGGGGGTCTAACGGGCATAATGGCTGGGTCGATGAATTCTTTACCTTGCTTGAACAGAACCGTGACTGGCTTCATATGATACCGTTAGGCGAGTATGCACGTACCTATCCAGCACTGGGTCGCATCTACATCCCCACTTCATCCTATATTGAGATGACCGAGTGGGCGTTACCTCCCAAAAAATCATATATCTTCGGGAAACTACTCCACCGTTTGGAAGACGAGAAACAGGACGAGCTGCTCCAGTTTCTGCGCGGCGGCTTCTGGCGCAATTTTCTGGTGCGCTATGCTGAAATCAATACGCAACACAAAAAGATGCTGCGTGTGCATGATGCGATGCGCTCGGCAGGAATTACTAATGAAGCCGCTCTCGTGCATTTATGGAAGGCACAGGCCAACGACACCTACTGGCATGGCCTCTTCGGTGGCATCTACATGGCTCATGTGCGTGCCGCCATCTTCCACCACCTTATCAAAGCCGAAAATACCGCAGACCACGAGACACACGGTGATGCACACTGGCAACATTACGAGTTCACAGACTTTGACCGCGATACGCAGAACGAACTCCTTGTTGAGTCTGACCAGCAAAATATCTACATTGACCCACATCGGGGCGGCTCCATCTTCGAGTGGGATATGCGTCGTAGTGTGCACAATCTTACCTGTGTCATGACACGTAGACAGGAGAGTTATCACCAGACATTACGCGAGCATGAGCAGGAGCGACGACGCAAGAACGCGGCACAGTCGCAGCAAAACCTTACACAAACAACTGGACAGGCAGATAGTGAACCCGCATCGCCACATACTACCGTGCGCACGAAAGAGCCAGACCTTGACCGCTACCTTGTTATAGACCGCTATCGACGTGCAAGCCTCATCGACCATTTCCTACCCTCCGGCCTCGACCTGACCTCGTTTGCGGAAGTGCGCTACGACGAGTCAGGCAACTTTGTAGAACAGCCCTACGAAAGTAGTGTTGCTCAGGATGAGAAGGGTCTGACCGTTACGTTGAGCCGTTCAGGAATCGTCAAACGGGCTGGAGCAATGAGTTCATTGCCTGTCTCGCTGGTCAAAACACTCTTCCTTCCTATCGGGCAGGAACAACTCGTGGTACGATATACTATAGAGAACAAAGGGCAATCACGCTTGCAAACGATGTTTGCGAGTGAGTGGAACTTCAATCTGCTTGGCGGCGGTGGCAACGATCAGGCATACTATCGCATCGAAGGGCAGACGCTCGACAACAACCGCTTTGATAGTACAGGAGCAGTGTTAGAGGTACGCAATGTACACATCGGGAATACGTGGCTACAACAGGACATGGGCTTCTCGCTGAACGAAGCTGCTACGCTCTGGCGATTCTCTGTAGATACAGTGACAGGTTCTGAAGCCGGCTTCGAGCGTACTCATCAGGGCAGTTGCATGACCTTCGTGTGGCCTCTCATCCTGGATGCCGGACAACGTTGGAGCGTCGAAATTACCTGCACGGGAACACAACCTTAAAGGAACATATTGTGAAACCTGTACTTATCATACAAAATATCTGGGATGATCCTGTCGGCTACATCGGCGAGTTGCTGTTAGCCTATAGCATTCCTTATGAAGTCGTCAAAGCAGAGCAGGGAGACATCCCGGACATTCGTAGTTACGGCGCACTCATTGTCCTCGGCGGCGCACAGAACGCCAACGAGGACGACAAATATCCTTATCTGACTCTGGAGAAAGCACGTATTCGACAGGCGGTAGAGCATGAAACACCTTTTCTGGGTATCTGTCTCGGTGGGCAACTGCTCGCGTCGGTTCTCAATGCAAAAGTGAGCCGCCATACACTGACCGAAATTGGCTTTTCTGATGTGCAGTTGACGGAAGAAGGACGCCGTGATCCACTCTATGCGCGACTTTCGGGTTCTCAGTGCGTCTACCAGTGGCATGAGGATACGTTTGCGATTCCACAAGGGGCAGTACGTTTAGCAACAAATGTGCAGACCGAAAATCAGGCTTTCCGCTTTGGACGAAACGCTTACGCCTTGCAATATCACATCGAGCTAACAGAGGCGATGCTCGACACATGGTTGCACTATCCAGCACTGCAACAGGAAGTCATTGCGGTGCTGGGACAAGATGGCTATAACCAGCTAGAGCAAAATAGCCACCTGTATTACCCAATTTATCAGGAACATACGCGCATTTTACTGGAAAATTTTCTCAATATTGCTGGTTATTCGGTACAGAATTGAAAAAGGTTTCCTTTTTTGTTTCTTTTCTGTTATACTTGCTCGTATACCCGACTTTGATGGCATATAAATGGCACATTTTCTTTGTAATGGGTGTACAAACTGGTAGTTGTAAAATTCTATCATAAAAACACATTTTGAAAGGCAGCATTCGACGAAGATGCCGCAACAAAACACTGGTCAATATACGCAATCACTATTGCCTGCTCCTATCACAGAGCAAGCAACAGGACAATCTCATTTTCTGATTTCTATGCATACTCAAGAACATCATAACCATACTCCTGTGACCCAATTTTCCTATGCACCTATGACACTCTCTTCCTTTGTATTCTCTCAATATACGATACCATGTGAACGCCATCCTGCACGGAATGAGGACAGTATTCTTGTTGAAGGCAATACGGGGCTCGCAGCAGTCTTCGATGGAGTCGGAGGAAGTGCCGCCGGACAGGTTGCTTCTCGTATGGCGGTTCGTGCAACACGCGAGATATGGCACGAAGCACTGGCCGACTATCAACAAGGACGTAAACGCCATACTCCCCTCGAACATCCTGGTGAAGAATTTGCCTGTTCACTGCTCAAACGCCTTGTTCAAGAGGCTGATAATCGTGTTCGCATTGATGGAGCGCGTAAAGCCGGGACAGACGACCTG
>DAIQNC010000015.1:0-3903 GCA_036788655.1 Ktedonobacteraceae bacterium | reverse complement strand
ATCATTTGCCAGGAACAACAGGGCTACGTGCTGTACTATGCTCATGTCGGTGATAGTCGCGTCTATCTTCAGCGCAGTAAGGAGCCTTTGAAACGCCTTACCAATGATGATGGTTTGCTTGCCAAGCTCGTTGAAAATAGCGTGGTGCAAGAAGAGGACGCCTATCGTATCGATCAGGCAATGCGTTCCGACCAACTAAGTGACACCGAGTTTAGCTACTTTCGACTGCGCGGCGGCATTACGCAAGCACTCGGTGGGCCTGTTCCCCCCAATATTCATCTCGATAAGGTCTCTATCCAACCCGGTGATCGTGTGCTACTTTGCACAGATGGCATTCATGACAATCTGACTGACGAAGAAATTGAAGTGATTCTTTGCTCTACCTTCCGCACATCGACGGCCCGTATCCTCGTGGAACACGCCCTTTATCGTTCACGTGAGGACCGTAGCCAGACAATACGAGCCAAACCAGACGACATGAGCGCAATCGTCATGACCTGCCGATTTTAACCATATGCTGCACTTTTTCTGTGTAGCATATGGTTAAAAAGTACCACATTCTCTTCATCATACGCATATATGGATAGATAATATGTTATCTTCTTATGAGAACAGTGATAAAATAATACGTTGTCATGAGAGGATAATCGTTCAGTGGGTAGAAAAAGACTTATTTTTGTCGGTCTGTTGTTTATTATGCTACTAAGTGCATGTGGAGCGTATCAAGCATCAAATAAAACGCCGCCACAGGCTCTTGTGAGTAATAAATTGAATATCGACCAATTGCCAACTGCGACAGTCAATATCACGATACCTCGACAGGTAGCAGTCTCACCTACGCCAACACGTCCCTCTTCTACCATGACTGAGGCATCATCAGCAACAACAACAACAACAACAACGCCATCACCCACTGTAACTCCTACCTCAGCAACGCCTACACCTACACAATCCTCTGGCCCCATCTCAGTTCCCGGTTCCGGTATCGGTGCAGCTCCTTATGGACAAGCTCCCACGATAACCTCGGAAGAGATGCAACTGACCCAACAACTCTTCGCGCTTATTAACAGTGACCGGGCGGCACGAGGTCTCTACCCCTTTGTATGGAATGCAACGCTCGCAGGGGGCGCACGTCTCCACTCGTGGAATATGTTTCATTGTGGTTTCAGCCATACTTGCCCTGATGGACTTGATCAGTGTGTACGAATAGCAAATGAGGGATTCGCAGGCTATACCGATTGTGGCGAGAATATTGGTGAGGCTGGCCCATACCCCACTGCATGGGGTGGCGTCTATAATGTGCAGGAAGGGATGATGAATGAAGGACCAAATGGCTGGCATTTCATCCACCTGACCAGCACGACACTTCATCGAATAGGCGTCGGTGTCTATGTCGAACCCAATGGTTGGATTTTATTTACAGAAGATATGGTCAGCTAAAGCACTCGGTTAACGATGCGAAAGGCCGATACCATCACTTTCCTGTGATGGTATCGGCCTTTCGCTATTATGCTATAGGAATGCCTGAAAATGCGTTGGAATTGGCGGTGGCAGTGTCTGCGTCGCGTTTACAACGGTCTGTGTAAATTTCTCTCCGCAAGGGTTGCAGAAGAGGCCACTTTCGTTGTGATACACTCCTCCAATCGCAGTGAGTTGTCGTTCAGCAAGCTCACCACACCACTCACAGTGGCTTCCATTTGGTGCAAAATCAACAGAAACGGGTCGGCGAAATTCATTATCTGACATGAAGGTGTCCTCCTGAATAGTGCTGACGCATTGACTTATGAGTGATTGCATCTCTGGATAAGTAACGCGGTTCACACGATGGAACAATAAACAGCACACAAGGGGAAAACTCGTATCGTAGCGGTTGCCAGACGCACGGTGATACGGTATCCACGTGACAGCGCATCATCGCTCAGGAGCTTCATTGCTCTGAACAGAACATACGAGGATGAGAAGTATATTCCTGTTGTATCTAATACTTTACCATAAATTTATCCAAATTGGAAGAGCGTATTTTGATATTAGGAAAGGCAGAGACAAGAAAATCCAGCAAGAACTTTCTCTCACCATCCCATTAAGAGGAAAGTTTCTTACTGGCCTTCTTGTATAAAAATACGTTATCTCTTTACATTTGGATCATCTCTACAATTAATCTGAGTTACATAACCATTCACGCAGATTATTCTATTATTGCTACGCTTTTCTCTCTGTTTGCTCTTTCGTTGAAGGCACGAATGTCGCTTCACTGCTCGAAGGTGTTGATTCAACAGGTTCAGCTTCATCTTCGGGTAGGGCAGGGAAACGCGGCGAAAGCGCACTGCCCACAAACCAGCCGATAATGCCCAGACCGATAGTCATGCCAAACCAGATAAGAAGAACGGTATTATACGGCGTACCAAATTTGACAGCCAACACACCTGCGATAATAATGCCAAGTGAAAGACCAACGGTAATACCAATTAAACAACCAGGGTGAGCCAGATTATGCCCACGTAACTGCTTCATCATAACACTACTAACCTCTTGTCGAATATGTACAACTATGACGTTTTAGATGATAATATGGTTTGCAGAAAGAGTCAAGGTGACTAACGTTACACTCCATCGTTTAATAGGTAGAGTACATCTCCGTGAGCGTACTTTTTGGCACGGAAGACAAAAAATCTACCTCACGACACTCTACGACGTAGATAGTAGAGGACGGAAATATCATAGCAGAGTAAAGGGACCACTACCGTGCATACTGCAAGTACGTTCATCGTCATGCGTGGTTATCCAGGAACAGGAAAAAGCGTGATTGCACGTGCCATTGCGAACGCGCTTCACGGCCCATTGATAGACCGTGATATTCTTCGGCAGGTGGCAGTGAATGTTTTCGGAAGCCATCCTGATATCGGGCGTTTTTCCTATGAACTCATGTTCGCGCTCACAAAGGAGCAATTGCGTCTTGGTCTCAGCGTCGTGATCGACACGACGCTTACCTATCGCATCACCTATGAACAGGCCAGAAATATCGCGGAAGAGTTCCACGTTCCTATGCTCGTTGTTCACTGCCAATGCTCGCCTGAGCTTCAACGACAGCGTATCGAGGGGCGTAAAGGTCAGGTCTCGCCATTTCAAATCACCTCATGGGAAGAGTGGCAACTCTGGAAGCCACGCTTCGAGGATTTCGACGATCATGGCTGCGTTCTCGATACCTCTCAACCGCTCGAAGAGTCTCTCTCAAAAGTGATGGATACCATTCGAGCATTGCACCAACACGATACCCACTCCTCGTATTCCTTAGATGAGCGTACACATTCTCTGCTTGATTGAGAATGTTATAGCCAATCAGTTCAGTTGGTACGACCCAATTTTCGCATTCAGATGTAATTCAGCAACACGTTATACTGGTTTCAGTTCTTTGTATCATACTTTGCTTGGAGATATGTTATGATATGCGCATGCGTAAAAGAGGCATGTGTATCGTATCAAGGAGAACTGAGCCATGCGAAACATACGTTACATCATCATGCAGCAGCCTCGACATATTCTATTCGTTCCATTCTTGTGCCTATCTCTTCTACTTATGAGTGCCTGCGGCCTCTCATCCGGCACAGATGCAACCATATCAAACGTAGCAAATAGCACACATCTCTATGTGTTAGACGGTTCCATCTCTTCCCCTCAGAGCCAGCATTTTGTTGTGTTTCATCCCGGTGATACTCACGCAATGTCTCTTCCTGCTGGCCTCATGTCTCAGGATCATCAACGCATTTACACTGCTACGCCAAATAATGGGCAGACAACCGTTCTTGTTACAGATGCAACAACAGGTAGAACGATACGTAGCCTCACGCTTTCCGGCACGTATTCAACGGCAAGCTATGACTATACGAATGCCGTTACCTCGTTTGA
>DAIQNC010000014.1:0-15472 GCA_036788655.1 Ktedonobacteraceae bacterium | reverse complement strand
TATGCTCGTCGAACGAGGCGATGAAGTACGTGCTATGGTGCGTCCTGTCGAAGATGCAAGCCATCTGCGGTCGCTTTCAAATGTTGAAGTGGTACATGGAGATTTGACCGACGCCGCATCATTGAAACGTGCTGTCAAAGATGTAGAACGTGTCTATAATGTCGCGGCGAAGACAGGCCCGTGGGGAACAGAAGCAGCATATAACGCTGCGAATGTATGGGGTGTAGCAGACTTAATTCAAAGTGCAATGGATGCAGGTGTAAAGCGCATTGTGCATACAAGCTCTATCACTGTTTATGGACATCATCTGCATGGTATTGTGACCGAGGATCATCCCTTCCATGCCGAAGATAATCCCTATAGCCGCACAAAAATTGCTGGCGAGAAATTGATTGTCGACCTCGTGAAATATCAAGCAGCACCCGTTGTCATCGTTCGTCCCGCCTGGATTTATGGGCCGCGAGACAATGCGAGTTTTGGACGTTTTGTGAGTCTCGTGGAGTCCGGCAAAGGCTTTTTCATTGGCTCTGGTCGAAATATTGTGCCGACGGTGTATGTACGAGATGTGGCACAGGGACTCATCAAAGCCGGAGATGCAGGAGATTTCGCGGTTGGTCGTGCATATACACTGGCAGATGATCGGCGAGTCACACAAGAAGAGTACCTCAACACGATTGCCGATTTCCTGGGTGTGGAGCATATTTCGCGCAAACTGCCCTATGTCGCGCTCTATTCAGCTGGGCGCACAGCCGAACTCATCTGGACGCAGGAATGCTGCTGCACCGCCTGTGACAACCTATGGCATCACGCTGTTAGGTGGAAATCAGGAGTTCTCAATTGACCGTGCGCGTCAAGAACTCGGTTATGCCCCTGAGTATGATATCATTCGCGGTGTCTCAGAAGGTGTACAGTGGTATATTGATGCAAAACGGCAAGTACCTGAGAAAAAACAAGAACCGACGACCGCACGAGCATAATTGTAGTTTTCTTCTAAAAGGTCATGAGAATATTCCTCTATCAGGTGGCGGAACATCCTCATGACCCTTCCTGAGATGCAAGTGGTCTCGTCTCTTTTCCGGTTTCTACAGGTGGAAGTGAGCGGCGATGACGTACCTGGAACCAGTTGAAAAGATAGGCAAGTGTGACGATGAGCATAAGCATGTTGCGTATGCCAACCACCTGGAAAAAGCCAGCCGTCATAGGGATATCGAGCGTAGGAACCGGGCGTGTATAAAAATAGGCGAAGATGACTGTTGTAAGAACCGCTGCTGGCCCCCAGATACAGACCCAGAAAAAATCGAAAGCTCCTGCATAAGCTAGGAGTGGAATAAGCCAGATGACATATTGTGGGCTGAATACCTTTCCCGTTGAGATGAAAACGAGCAGAAGGGCAATACTTGTCTGCGTGATATCCATGCGTCCACGCCATTGCACATAAAGAACAGAGATGCAGCCGAGCGCAAAACAACATGTGCCAACGATTGAGACGCTATGCTCAAATGGGTTGAGGATGTTGAGTGAACCATAGGTATAGACAATAGTGTACGGCACTCCCAGATGTGCTGTGAGCCAGAGCAATGTGCTAGAAGTCGATTCAGCCTGAATGGGGCGATGAAGAAAGTAGTCGATCTGACTGGCAATGGCTTCCTGATAGTTAAGAAGCCCAAAGAGAACGGTTATGCCAATGCAGAGCGCAAAAAATAGGAGCATATTTCGCCATCTCCAGTGATGAAATCCGAGTAATGCATGAAGAAGTTGCTTGAGCATTTCAGGTAGGCCATGCGTCTTTGAGGGAATGATGAGTCGCCCCTCCGTTTGTTGTTCAGCGATAAAGAGTGCTGGAAACAGTAAGATCGGATACAGCTTGAAGAGGACACCGAATGCGAGAGCGATATATGCCGCAGTCCAGGCACGGCGTTCGGCAGCAATGAGACAGAGTAACGTCAATGCGGCTGGAATGAGATCGAAGCGTACCTGAGCGGTAGCGACTGCTCCTCCCAGTAGGTAAAGGGTAAAGATAAGGCCAGCACCACGAGGCCCGTAGCGTAACAGGAGCCAGTGTGTACAGACGACAACAAGAGCCATGAGTAGTGCGAAGGCAAGTTGATAATATTGGATGGGAGCCAGTAACGCGAGCGAGAAAGGGAGTAGTGTCAATGGCGGATATTCAAGCGGGAGCATGTGAAAAGCTGCTTGCGGCACTGTAATGTGAAGAAACGCACATTGTTGTGCGGGTAGAAGATACGTCGCACTACTGCCAAGCCAGAAGGTAAGCGCATAGCACTGGTAGCGAGCCGGGTCAGTGATAGGAAGAAACACTTCCCAGGATGCCGCACAGAACATGATAAAAACGAGGATAGTAATTGGCGTGTATGCAGCGATCCCTTCGCGTGCAAGAAATGCGTCTCGTATAGAAATGAGCCAATGTTTTTTTTGCTCTGACATCAATGGTTGCTGAGTATGTTCATGTTGCACGCCTGGTTCCCTTTACTATTTGACGTGTTACTCGCATGAGTGCTACAATCTGTGATGGCACACGCCGTCGTCAATGTGTGCATTTATTTTTGCCTCACAAGATTGACACGTATCAATATGTGCGAGTGTACACACTGCAAGACGGTTCACGTGCGAAACCAGTAACGTTCTTATACCTCATGTCTATGTGGGGTATATTTCGTGAGGAAGGATACAGCGCATTGGATAGCAGAAATCGTACAGAGACAAAGACGCTTAAAGTGGGCGATGTTGCCCCTGATTTTACGCTCAAAACGGAAAATGGCAAAGAATGGCATCTTGCAGATGAGCGAGGCAAAAAGAATGTTGTACTTGCTTTTGTCCCCTTTGCCTTCAGTAAGACATGTTCAGCACAACTTCCCTCATATGAGGCCGATTTGAGTCGCTTCAACGATTACGATACTGAGGTTGTCAGTATCAGCATGGATAGCACCCATTCACTCAAAGCATGGGAGCAGTCTATGCATACATCGTTCCCTTTGCTCTCTGATTTTTACCCACAGGGGCATGTCGTCGATCTCTATGGTGTGCGTCACGCAGCAGGTATGGCGGAGCGAGCTTTGTTCGTCATCGACAAAGAAGGCGTTATTCGCTACATTGAGATACAACATTCACCTGCTGAAATGCCAGACAACGAAGACCTCTTTGAGGCTCTACGCAAGCTCTAGTAGTAATGCCAACGTCTCTCTTGGCAGCATGATTTTTATAATCGGGCGAACACACCTCTATAATAAGACGTGTTCGCCTGATTTTATTTCCTGATATTCCTCAAGTGTTGTCCGTTGCTTGTTCCTTAAAAGCCTGATATGATATACTCCTGCTTGTGTATTCATGAGAGAGACATTTTATGAAAAGAGAACGATATGCAACTGGTAACTGAGCGTCTTCTTCTACGTGAGTTTGTGGAGGGGGATTGGCAACCTGTGCTTGCCTATCAATCGGATCCACTTTACCTGCGCTATAATCCCTGGTCTTATCGCACGGCAGAGGATGTGCGTGGGTTTGTCCACCGTTTTATGTTGTGGAGCGAAGAACAACCGCGTCGTAAATATCAGTTTGCTATCGTACTTCGCTCAAATGGTATGCTTATTGGCAATGGCGGTATACGTATGAAGACAGCTAATGCATGGGAAGCAGACCTGGGATATGAACTAAATAGCCAATATTGGGGCTACGGCTATGCAACGGAGGCCGCAAAAGCATTACTCGCATTCGGATTTCAAGACCTCAAATTGCACCGTATCTGGGCGCACTGCATCTTTGAAAATACAGCATCGGCACATGTTCTTGAGAAAATAGGAATGCGCCGCGAAGGGCATCTTCGAGAAAATGAGTGGATGAAGAATCGCTGGTGGGATACTCTCCAGTATGCCATTCTCGATCACGAATGGTTTGCCTATCACACTCACTGATACTACATTTTGTATCCCTGCCCCATGTGTTTGGTACGGAGAGAGCAGGATGGACTATGTGATAATAGTCCATCCTGCTCTCTCCGTACCATGCTTAAAGACGAAAGTTATTAACACACATATGGAGGAGGAGGACAATATACACCTGGCCCATCTGCGAGGAAATGTTGAGAAGAGATATGTTGGCTTTGTAAGGCCGAAGCAGGTAAAGCACTTCCACCCCAACCGAATGCGCCTGCAAGCACGACGAACATCATAAAAAGCACGACGAACACTTTGCGTAATCTTGAAACCATGTCGCAACTCCTTTGCCTGTAGAGAAGACGAAACTATGCGACAGGCAACTCTTCACCTGCCGATGTCTTTCTATAGAAGTAGGTGTGTTGCGATTGACAAAAACTTGCAGATTTTATCTAAAGGCTCCTACACACGTCACTACAAATAGAGCGGTATGAGATATCTCAAATATGTTTCTATATAGCAAGCAAGTTATCGCAATATGAATGTAGAGTAATTGAATGTTGGCCTGATAGGAAAGCGCCATATGGAAGAAATCCAGCACGAGAAAGACGACCATATTTCCCGTATAGCAGTAGAAATGGTCGAGCAGTATGTAGAAGGGTTACTTTCTGTTACAGCCCTTAAAGAGCTTATGCGTTATGAGTTACGTACAGAGGAGCGTTCTCAACAGCGAGAGGAGTTTATTGAACAACGAACATATAAACGAATTGCCCAACGCATTTGCAGCCGTGCTTTGTATACCGCCTGGCGTTCATCCAATCTGTATCTGAGACACTACTTGGGAAGCATACTGAGTCGTTCAAGTCATGTAGTACAATGGCCTCATACGAATCAATCTCTTGAGGATGTACTTCATGAGACGCTAGAAACGTTATATACACAGAGTAAGGGCGAGAATGGAGGGCCAGACGATCCCGATTGCTTTCTCAAATGGACACAAACCGTTGCTGTACGACAAGCATATGCATTCGCTGAACAGACGAAACACACTCATGTACTTTCGTTTGAGAATAATAGTGAACTTTTTTCTGAGCAGTTCGTAGAAAAGAGTGAGCCGTTGAAAGAGGTTCTCATTCAAGAGTTACGCGATACACTCGTACATGTCTTAATGACTCTCCGTAATATCCGGTATCGGCAGGTACTTTTCTATACATACCTTCTGCATCTCGATGGAACAGAGGTAGCAGAGAAAATGGGCGTGTCGGTACAGGAGGTCTATATATGGCGTCGGCGTGCGCTGATAGCATTACGTAAGCTGCCTGAGATAATTCAACTGCTGAAGTCGATTGGTGAGTAGTATCTAGTGAAGATATCGATAGCATGACCAGACAATTTGAAAGTTCTGATAAAGTGAGCTATACATGCAGTGCCAGGCATTACAAAAACTTTTGAATAATGCATGGTGGTTATCCAATGAGAAGCCAGAGCGTGATGAGCAGTGCGATATGAGAGAGAAACTTACTGCTCATCTCTCTTCGTGTACGCTCTGTAAGAAAAACGTGATTCACATGGCAAGAGATGTGTTCTCCGAAAATGCCTTAACATGTGAAGAGTGTTGCTTGCTCTTGCCGAAATACTATGAGGAAATGCACCCGATACAGAATAGCTCGCACCTACTAAAAACCTCTGATATCGTCGAGATAGTAATACACCTCAATTCCTGTGCCGTATGTCGTACAAGTTATCGCGTATTAGCAGAACTGTGGGACGAGGATTCCCTATAATCAGGAGCAAACGAAGTGGAACAGACTATAAACCGAATCGGTAAAACATTCTTATAGTCATATTTGAGAGGGGAAAGTCTGTCCGCCAGTATTCGGATGTTTCTTAGCCAATGCACTTCTCACATTCCATGAATAAAACACATTCCCATCATAAAACTTCAGAACCGTATTGCAAGCTAGAGGAGTTGCAGAGGCAATGAACAGAAACCTACTGATGGATCATCCCACCAGATACATCTGAGTCACGCCAGAACTGAACTATAACTCGTTCAAAGTGGTGAAGAATGTAGCAACTTTTATGGTACGATTTGCCACAGTCATTTGCAAACATCTGCTATGATATATCCCTCTTGAATGTGCCAAAAATTCGTGCTATACTTCTAAAAAGCATCTTCAAGATAAGTGTAGTTGTATTGATGATTACGAGGAGTAGAATTATGAGGCGTGATATTGCTGTTATTCCGCAAGGAACAACTGAAGATAAGCTGATTGAGCTATGGGTTCGACTCAAAAAAAGTGAGCATACACAGCGAGGGTATCGCCACGATATCGAAGTCTTCCGCGAATTTATTGAGAAGCCACTAGCATCCGTCACGCTGGAAGATGCCATTGACTTTTGTGACAATCTCGACGAGATAGAGATTAAGAATAGACGTGGCGAAATCAAGTTGCTAGAAGATAACAGCAAGCGCAGAATCATCAATGCCGTCAAATCGCTGTATAGCTTTGCGTATGAATCTGGGCTGTTTCCAGCGAATGTTATGGCTGCCATCAAGCCACCGTCCGCGAAAAGTGCTATTTCGCAGCGCATCTTGCCAGAAGCAACCGTGCTGAAGATGATTATTCTTGAGCAAGACCCTCGTAATCACGCGATCCTTCACACGCTCTATGCAGCAGGTTTGCGTGTCTCCGAGCTATGTGCCTTAAAGTGGCGGCATGTGGTTCGCCGAAACGATGGAGTGCAGTTAGAAGTTGTGAGTGGTAAAGGTGACAAGCAACGTCACGTCCTCTTAGGAGAAAGCTCCTGGCAGGTACTCTCGGCTCTACGTGAAGGTGCATCAGCCGACGATCCCGTGTTTCAGTCGCGGCAAGAGGTGTCACGCGAAGGCTATTATAAAGGAAGACAACTAGACACAACCACCATCTTTCGTATTGTGCGTGAGGCTGCGAAACGTGCTGGCGTCCCAAACTGGAATGAGGTCTCACCTCACTGGCTCAGGCATTGTCATGGCTCCCATGCCATCGACCGAAAAGCTCCACTCACCGTCGTGAGAGATACGCTTGGACATAGCAACATCTCCGTGACGAACGAGTATGCAAAAGCTCGTCCTGACCAGAGTTCTGCGCACTATCTCCCTCTTTAGCACCTCAGTCAAAATTTCTAATGAATATTCTGCAATTATGGCTATAAGAAGATACTATCACCTGTGTTTGTGACACAGGTGATAGTATCTTCACTATAATCTTAAATTTATCATGAAATATTTACCATTTCTCCATCGTTTCGTAACCGCTATTTGATTTAATAGTAGGTGTCGTTATCAATTCCTTCGCCTATCATTCTTCCTTTACATATTCTGGTATTCTATGTATTTCTTGTCAGGAGCATGAGGCATGAAACGTTCTTTCCTATCTGGCTTTGTCTTCTTATCGGTTGTACTGTGCATGATTGGGGCTAGCCTCTTTACGTTACTCACACACCAACCTGTCGCTCATGCGGCATCGGGAGACTGGCAAACCTATCTCTTTGACAATACAAGGGCTAGCTACAATGGAGCAGAGACCATTATTACTCAGAAAACGGTCTCTCATTTGAAGCTTCACTGGACTCATAGCACTGCTGCTCAGATGAGTGCGGAGCCTGTGGAAGTCAACGGTATTATGTATTGGGGGTCATGGGATGGCTTAGAACATGCCTCTCGACTCTCTGATGGAACAGATATCTGGACAGCAAATCTTGGTACGACGATGGACAGTTGTAGCAAACAGCCAACAGGAGTGGGCGGTACGGCGAACATTTCTCCTGTGTCAATCAATGGCGTGACAACCTCTGTTGACTTTGTAGGTGGAGGCGGCAACGCGACTTTTTACGCGCTCAATGCGTTGACGGGGGCCGTTATCTGGCAAACGGTTCTCAGTACCCAACCGGGTGCGTATATCTGGAGTTCTCCGGCGGTCTTCAATAATAGTATTTATATTGGCCTCTCTTCCCTCGATGATTGCCCATTGATACAGGGACAACTTTTCCAGTTGGACGCTTCAACAGGAGCCATTCAACACATCTTGAAGGTCGTGCCGGATGGCTGTGTCGGCGCAAGTATCTGGAGTTCGCCGACTATTGATAAAAACCTCGGTATAGTCTATGTTAGCACAGGCAATGAAGGAACCTGTTCGACGACTGAGACAATGGCCGATGCGCTGATAGCTGTGAATGCAACGGATTTATCAGTTGTTAGTTTCTGGTCAGTTCCACCATCACAGAGAGCAAGCGACGGTGACTTTGGAGCAACACCTACCCTTTTCAATGCGACCATTGGGGGAACTTCACACAAGATGATAGGGCTTATTAACAAAAATGGTATCTATTATGCATTCGACCGAACAACGATCAGCACTGGCCCATTATGGCAGAAGCGATTGGCTGCTCCCACATCACCATACGAAAATAATATCTCCTCAAGTGCCTGGAATGGTTCCTATCTCTATGCGTCAGGGGCTGCAACCACCATCAAAGGGAAAAAGTGTCAAGGAAGTTTGCAAGCCCTGAATCCCACTTCTGGAGCTTTTATCTGGCAAGATTGTCTCTCTCAGAATGCTCTTGACCCGGTGATAGCAGTTCCGGGGTTGGCAGAGATAGGAGATGGGACATCGTTTATCATAGTGAATAGCTCGACAGGAGCGCATCTCTTCACGTTTCAAGATATGAGTGCAAAATCGAACTTCTGGACGGCTGGTAGTATCTCAAACGGCGTCCTCTATGTCGGAAATAAAGATGGGAAATTGTATGCCTTTGGCATGTGATACTCATCGAGTCAGCACAATGTCTTCAAACAGTGCTACAAAAGAGTAAGTATCACATAACCTGTTTTACATCGCACCTCTATACCCTGCTCATCTCTGTCGTTATATAGCTCTATCGCCCTGCCATTACGACTATAAGAAATAGCATTCTTGACGAGATATAGCTTTTCATGGTCATACACCGTTACAAGGCCATACAGATGACCTGTGCCACGTATAAAATTGTAGACCCGACGGGCATCCCACTCTTCGGCATGAACAATCAGGTCTTCGTCGGTTGGAAATGAGTGGGCATAACTCTTTGCTTCGTTTTGTGGAGTAGCTATAGCACTCCCTGTATAAACGTTCCACACCGTTTCTGCGAGGAGTTTCCCACCGAGTTGAGCGCATTGCGATTCCAGTTGCTCGTAGCTTATGCCATCAGAAACAGCGATTGATTCCTGTGCAAGGATATCTCCAGTATCCATGCCTTCACTCATCGCGTGAATCGTCACACCTGTTGTCTCCTGACCCTCACGAAATGTCCAGAAGAGCGGATCGGGGCCACGATTCGCAGGAAGCAGCGATGGATGCACGTTGAGACACCCTGAGCGTGGCACATCGAGTATACTACGAGGAATGCGCTGCGAGAAACAGGCAACACATATTATATCTGGTTGATAGGACACCAATACGTCATATGTTTCTTTATGAGAGAGACGGTATACGTCCCAGACGGGAATCTGCTCGCGCCATGCAATTTCTACAATCGACTGTTGAGTAGACATGGTAAGTAGTGGAAGAGGAATGCGGCGTCCCTCTGGCTGTTTCCGACGTTGAATAGGCGGCGTTTCATGTCCTGGCATGGGTGATGCAGGAAGCACAACGCCACATACTTCTATTCCTTGTTCGAGTAATGTCAGTAATGAAGGCGTCGAGAAGGTGCTTTGCATTCCAAAGAACAGCACCTTTGGACGAAGCTTATTCGTGATGAGTGGTAAGTACGATGATATATTTGACATGTTGCGTTCCGTTTAGTAGTATCTGTATTAGGAAAGAAATGTGTTTCCATTCCATACTGAAAGGTATATCCAATCATGGCACGGATGGTCTATTGTGTCAAACTCCAGCGAGAGTTACCCGGACTGGACAAGCCGCCGTTTCCAGGCGCACTTGGACAGCGCATCTATGAACAAATATCGAAGCAAGCATGGGATATGTGGCCCGCACAAAGTACGCTCATCATCAACCATTATGGCCTGAACATGGCTGATCCTGAAGCGCGTAAGATTTTACGCGAGCAGATGGAAGAGTTCTTCTTTGGTTCAGATGCACAGATGCCCGAAGGATGGGAGCCAGAAGGCGCAGGGGCTGGTGCAAGCAGCAAAGGTGGCGGCGCACCCAGTCGCAAAGGTGGCGGAGCAGCACCTCGAAAATGAGAAACGCTGGCGATATCCTGCTCATCTCATGCTACGAATTGGGTCATCAGCCATATCATCTTGCTTCCCTACTTGCTATGCTTCAACAGGCGGATTACAACCCTGTTGCAGTTGATACAGCAGTAGAGACGCTTACTGACGAGGCAATCCAAAAAGCCCAATTCATAGCTATCTCTGTTCCTATGCATACAGCATTGCGGCTCGGCGAACAGATTGCTCATCGTGTGCGAAGTGTCAACCCGAAGGCGCACATTTGTCTCTATGGCCTCTATGCACTGCTCAACGCAGATTACCTTTTACAGGAAAAGATTGATTCTGCAATTGGCGGCGAATACGAGGTTCCTTTGCTGCGTCTTGTTGATGCTCTTGAGCGAAAAGAAAGTATGAATGTACCAGGAGTACACACCCGAACCAACCAGAGTGGTCCATGGATACAACGTACTCCCTTTGTGCTTCCTCAGCGACAAATGCTTCCTCCACTCGAACAGTATGCACGATTGCAAATAGGAAATGAGGTCTTTGTCTCTGGCTATACAGAGGCGACACGTGGTTGTAAGCATACCTGTTTGCACTGCCCTGTCACGCCTATCTATGGTGGACGGTTTTTTGCCATCCCTGTGAATCATGTGATGTCGGATATTCGCGCACAAATTCTGCAAGGAGCAAGACATATCACCTTTGGCGACCCCGACTTCTGGAATGGCCCGACACATGCTCTTCGCATCGTGCGTATGCTTCACGAGGAATTTCCCGATGTCACGTTTGATGCCACTATTAAAGTCGAGCATCTGTTGAAGCATTCTCAACTTCTGACAGATATGAAGGAAAATGGATGTGCCTTCATTGTTTCAGCAGTCGAGTCAATCAATGATGACGTATTGGTACATCTTGATAAAGGCCATACATCTCAAGATGTCGCGGATATGTTTACACTCACTCAAAAAGCTGGTATCCCTGTACGTCCTTCGTTGCTCCCTTTCTCACCCTGGGAAACATTGGATAGCTACATTGCATTGCTCGACTTCTTTGAGCAGAGGCATTTGATAGAACATCTCGATCTAGTACATTTCTCAATTCGCTTGCTCATTCCCCCAGGTTCAGCATTACTCGAAGCATCTAAGACCTCAGAATGGTTAGGCGACCTCGACGCCGACAACTATACCTATCGTTGGCGACATCCCGACCCACGCATGGATACACTCCAACACGATGTTGCCACACTTGTTGAGCAAGCAGAGTCTGTACAAGCAGATACTGTAGAGACATTTTTCCGAGCAAAAGCACTTGCACTTGCAATGGCAGGCAATCAATTTTCAGTGGAGCAAGCTATACAAGCATATGGCACACCGCAGGTACTTCCGCATCTCACCGAGTCATGGTTCTGCTGAACGGAGCCAACTACGAACCAGTTAGGTTCGACTTAATAAAAGAAGGAAGAGTGTTGGTAATGGTAATCCCAACACTCTTCCTTTTACAATAGAAATGGTTATAGTTCCGTGCTTTCCGTCTCTGCTCTGGCCTCATCATCAGTCATATCTAATCGTGATGGATTATCTACTTGATTGAGGCGATTCCAGAGGACATAGCCTGTCTCTTTCTTAGGAACATAATAATGCTCTGATGACGCTACCATCTGTGCGGTTGCAGTAAATTCTCCGTTTTCAAGATGTGCGAGGTCGATGTAGGTAGCCCCTTGATCCAGCCGCATACCAGTAGGCAAGATGCGTACCATCTTCAACTCGTCATCCGTCAAATCTGCAAGGATGATGTTATGCAGTTTCTTGATATCGTAAGCAGTACGAAAATCGGTTGGGGTTGGATTCATTGCAAAATCGTCTGCACCGGCATTTTCATCAGGGTTGAGGTCGTGTGCAAAATCTGGTTGTGATTGCTCGTGATGCTCTGGTTGTCGCTCGGCCTTCTCATGCAAGCGAGAACTCTTACGACCAGAATTGGCATCCGAGTCACTCCCACTTCTCTTCTCGCCTTCCTCCATCATGATCCGCGACTCTGCCTTCTTCGAGCGTCCACCATCATCTTTATCTCGTCTATCTTCATGAAGTTTTGAATCTGGCATAATGTCTCTCCTTCTATATACTGCCGTAGTGTTTTCATACGTTGTCTCTATTCTCATCACGACAGTTGAGCATAAGAGGTTACACTGTGCCAGACACCAATCACCCAACGGGACGTAAAATCGGTATCTCTCGGCGTATATCGAAGTGAAGACAGGTGTGGGCCTTGCGAAGAGCCTGTTCCACCTCATCGGGTGTTTCGCCACGTGCGAAGATGAAACCAAGATAGCTTGCTCCCTCCGGTAAGGGAATAATCTGATTATTCAGCTTCGCTGTTATCTCCACGCCCGTGATGAGCGGGACAGCCAATGCTTCCTCGACGCCCTGCACTCCTTTGAGCATTCCGGCTCTCGGAATAGGAATCATCATCACGCCGGCTGCGTGTTGCTCACGTTCCACGTTTGCAATCTCCTCACCGATAGCGTGCCGCAAAATCAATTCTTCCAGGCACATACCGGAACTGAATTCCAGAATAGTTGAGCAGAGGCCGCCGATAGAGCGACCTGCTATCTCTAGCATCCATGGACCTTTCTCATTCACACGTAACTCGGCATGAACTGGCCCTTCACGCAAACCAAGCGAGGTAGAGGCAATTACCACAGCGTCGGCAATCTGCTGTTGTACTTCTGGTGATAGCCGTGAGGGGGTAACATACATCGTTTCCTCGAAAAATGGTCCATCGAGTGGGTCTGGCTTATCAAAGAGCGTCAGCACTTTCAGTTGCCCATGCGTCAGAATTCCTTCAAGAGCAACCTCAAAACCCGGAATGAAGTCTTCGACTAAAAAAGAGGTTTCATGTTCTGCATTGCCCTCGGCAAGCAAGTACCTCTTGAGACGAGTAAAGGCGTCCACAAATTCCGATGGAGTATTGGACCGAATAACTCCCCTGCTCCCGGAAAGGCGTAGAGGTTTCACAACACAGGGATACGATACCTGTGCAGCAATCCACTGTGGCTCATCACTGAGGTTGAAGTTCCTGAAGATAGGACAGGGTGCGCCTCCTGCCGACATCATACGGCGCATCAGCAACTTATCGCGTGCTGCCTCTGCTGATTGAGGTGAATTGTGTGCCAGACCCAGAGCAGCATTTGCACGTGCAGCGAGTTCACTGGCACTATCATCAACGGAGAGAATGGCATCAAATGGATGTTCCTTTGCAAATGCAACGATAGTCCGCACCGATGACTCGATGTCAGCGAAATCGACGCCGAGAGGTACGTGCCAGTAATCAGCAAGGCTTTCAGGCAGGTCTATACCAACTACAACATTCAGATTGAGCTTTCGCGCCGCCCCCAAAAATGCTCCTGCTCGATAGGTTGATGGCGACATCAAGAGCAACACTCGTTTCCGCTTCTCACTCGTATCTTTCATATCACTCATAATCGATCCTCATAAAAGATGGTTCATTTCGATTGTGTATCTTCATCTTGAAACACATCTACAGTGAAGCCTTGAGCCTTGAGAGCAGCGGCAAGGCCAAATAACCGCGCATCGCCACGTACCGTCCATATAAGTTCCGGTGGATTGCGTCTGACAGTCCTTTGTGATTGCTGCGCGTCGGGGTCTTCCCAGTAACACTCGAATGTGCCTTGCCAGTTCATATGCTGTACACGGCCTTGATAGTGCCACGCAGCAGCCATAGGGCGTCGGTTGTTAAAGCCAAAGCCACCAGCCATGATGCTATTGAAATCTTTACTACGAAAAACGACTCTCATAGCCTTTTCCATTCCATGTAGCAGAAATTACCATTCTGCAATTGTTCCATCATTCAAACGCCAGACCGGACTGTGCCATGTATGACCAGTAGCAGAAGCTTTCCGTACCTCGTTTTCATTGACCTTGATACCAAGTCCAGGAGTAGCAGGTACAGTCACATACCCATCCTGATAGGAAAATACTTCGGGATTTTCCAGATAGTCGAGCAAGTCCGCCTTTTCATTATAATGAATGTTGAGGCTCTGTTCCTGTATCAGGACGTTATGTGTACAGGCATCGAGTTGTAGACAGGCAGCAAGAGCAATCGGGCCGAGTGGACAGTGGAATGCTATAGCTACATCATATGCCTCTGCCATCGTTGCAATTTTACGGCACTCAGAGATACCACCAGCATGAGAAGGGTCTGGTTGGATAATATCTACATAGCCATCATGCAGTAGATGCTTGAAATCCCATCGAGAGTAGAGCCGTTCACCTGTCGCAATTGGCGTCGTTGTATGCATAGCAATTTCACGTAACGCCTCATTATGTTCTGGTAACACAGGTTCTTCGATAAACAAAGGATGAAGTGGTTCCAGCTCTTTTGCCAGTATCTTTGCCATACTTTTGTGGACGCGCCCATGAAAGTCGATAGCTATTCCAAAGGCATCATTCGTTGCCTGTCGCACCTCTTTAACGCGAGTAAGCACCTCATCCACTTTATCGAACGAGTCGATATAACTCATCTGCTCCGTTGCATTCATCTTTACCGCAGTGAAACCCGATGCAACACGATCTTTTGCCGCAGCTGCTACATCGGTGGGACGATCCCCACCAATCCAGGAATAAACACGCACCTTATTTCGCACAGCACCACCAAGCAACTCATAAATCGGGGTGTTATACAGCTTCCCTTTGATGTCCCAGAGAGCCTGGTCAATACCTGCAATCGCACTCATCAAGATCGGGCCGCCTCGATAGAATCGAGCGCGATAGAGCGTCTGCCATATATCTTCGATGTGTAAAGGATTCTGACCGAGTAGAAAGTCGCTCGCCTCATGTACCGCTTCTGCAACGGTTTTAGCGTGTCCCTCTACAATCGGCTCACCCCAGCCAACTAAGCCATCATCTGTTGAAAGCTTGAGGAAAAGCCAGCGTGGAGGAACGAGAAACGTTTCTAATGTGCGTATTTTCATAGTAGATATTCCCGAAAAGTATGTGTCTTCATTTTGTTTCAAGTATATCATGCCTGTGAATCTGGTATGACGGACAAAAAGAAATGGGTCATGAAAGCATCCTCAACTTCTATCTAACCGTGACAAATATGTGAAGATTACAACGCACGTCTTCCGTGTAACATAGTGGTATAGTAATGGAAATAGCAATACTTTGTGCTATCGGTAGAAGCTGAACATCGCATCATGACAAAATACAACACAGGAGCTTACAAGCATATGTCAACACTTGTTTTTCTTATCGACGTAGATAATACACTGCTCGACAACGATAGCGTCAAGAAAGATTATGACGCACATCTACAGGTTGAGCTAGGCCCGAAGCTGACAGAGCGTTTCTGGGATTTGTACGAACAG
>DAIQNC010000013.1:10010-15777 GCA_036788655.1 Ktedonobacteraceae bacterium | reverse complement strand
TCGTGGTGTGGTTCGCAGGGTGTGATAGAATCAGACCCCTACACGCTGGCGGTGAGCGTCTCTTTCCAGGATGGACCTATCCCCTCTCCAACATTCGTCATGGTTCCCATCCGAAAACGCTCATCATCACCAGCGTGTAGGGGTCTGATTCTATCACACCCTGCGAACCACACCACCCATCTTTGCCATCGCCTACCATGTACGGGCATAATTCATTACACCCCTTCCCCACTCCACAACTCTTCACCTTCACACACTACTTTTGCTCATCCTCATCCAACGCAAAAATGCTACCATCTTCCAGATTGTAGTACAGGATATTGCCATCGGCATCTGTTGCGGCCTCTTGCTCGAAAATGTCCGTCAGCACGATACCATCACTATCGCCAGCATACTTAATCTGCTCAAGGTTCATGTTCTCGCTCCTTCCTGTATTTCCTCAATACTAGAAATCTCCACTAATAAACTTTTCTGTAAATATCCGGTGAAGGGCCAGATGGCGAAGTCGTGTGCGTCGGAGCAGCAGGAGTCGCGGTATGTGTTCCTGCGGCGTGCGTGGCAAGCAGAGGCGAAATAGCCAGCACGGTTGCGACGAGCAGAATAGCGACGATGGGGAGTATCCAGCGTAGCGCGAGCCGAAAATAGTGAGTTCCCTGTTCCTGTACTGTGTGTGTCATGTGTAACATTGTCAATTGTTCCCTTTCTTCTGTGTAAACTTATTCTCTTGTCCCGTTGTACTGTTTACCGTATGTATTTGTTTATTTGTCGCCGTGATGTCCACGTTGCTCAGGCTTCCCGGTGTCTTTACATCCCTTTACACATCTACCACCATGCTTCCACACACATCATTCTGTGTCTTTTGCTACCCTCACATAAGTCTTGTACGCGGACACAAAGGGAAGTGTACTTAAAAATGCTACACGAATCTCCCATCGCTCTTATCGGTAGGACTATCGTGTGGGTTGTCTTCATGCAATCTCTTCAATCCGCATATCAGGCGACTTCGATATACACCAGCAAAGAAAATAAAGTAGACATCCACGAAATTTGGTATGTCTTAGCCAAAAATACTGTCTTCTAACTACGGTACAAGAAAAGACAAAAAACGACAATTACGTGTCATCTTAATGAATTCTTTATACAGAAGACAAACAGAGTGTTTTGCACGACAAATACAATGTGTTTACATAAGACAAATACAAGACACGTCTTTGTGAGGAGTATCAGAATGATGGACATTGTGCGGTGGGGACAGGGTGTAATGAATTATGACCCGTACAGGTCGGCGATAGTGGGAACATTGGTGGGTGGGGAATGTTTCATTGGCTCAAATGGTCGGGCAATGCTGAGATGTACAGGCATAATTCATTACACCCCTTCTCCACTCCACCCACGTCCGATTTCCCATGACAACGTTCATTGTAGAGAATTTGGGGCATGTGATGTTGAGTTCCAGCGCATGATCCAGAGCGGAATAAATTAAGGTACTACGAAATTATGGGAGATTGTCGTAACCCACTTCCTTTATACTGCCATCATGGTCAATAGGGTAGATCGATACATCGTTGGGATACGGTATCGATAAATCGGGTTTCTACGAAATGGATGGAGGTGTGCATATGCACTCGTACTCTCGTGGGTTGGTGAAGTCGCTGCTGTGGATTGAAGCAGGGGTGGTGGTCGTCGTCGTGTTCCACCTGGGAGGCTCCTTCGCTCACCTCGTTGGGCAGTTCGCGCCGCTGGGTGGAGCATTTGTGGGGGCGAGCTTGACATTGCTCAGTGCTGCATCGCCTCGCACACGCAAAGAACAGACGGAACCCTGGCTCGGCAATGAGCAGGTGTCGTGGCTTTTAATTGGATGTGGCATTCTGGCATGGGGACTTGGTGAGAGCTTCTGGCAATATTATACCTCGATTGGGCAGTCGCCGTTCCCCTCGATGGCGGACGCGGGCTACTCGCTCTTTCCACTCTTTATCTTCTCTGGACTGCTGTTGCAACCGCCGCCGAATCGTCGTGGGCGTCGCAGCGTCCTCTTGCTCGATAGCCTCATCTCGATGGGGTCGATTTTCGCTATCGCGTGGTATCTGCTGCTTGGCGTCCTGGCTCAGGCTCCCGGTGAAGCTAACCTCGCCAAATTTCTCGGCATCTATTATCCGACCGCCGATACCGCGCTACTCAGTTGTATCATCTTCCTATTATTGCGTGGACAAGGACGCGCCTATCATGTCACGGCACGACGTACTGCCCTGCTCGTCGTTGCCCTCGGCATCCTGTTCTTCGTCTTTTCCGACTTCCTGTTCAATGTGCAGAACAACGCCGGAAGCTATGTTGCGGGAACATGGATCGACATGGGTTGGCCTCTCGGCATGGTAACGATAGGTATTGCGGCCTACATGCGCCGTTTCCTACCCGCGACATCGGAAGAGGAGATTCAGGAGCGCATACAGGAGCATGGTGAGCATGGTGAGCAAAGTGAGGTGCAGAATGTGCCGCAGGGTATCAGTGTGCCGCAACTCGTTCCCTACGCGCTACTTGCTATGCTATTCCTTGCCCTTACGCTCAACGTTCTCTCAATCGGAGCGGATCAATTCGCTATTCGTCCCGTGCTGGTACTTTCGACGCTGCTCGTTGTAGCTCTGGTGATTGCACGTCAACTGCTCACACTCTGGGAAAATACGCGACTCGCACAACGCCAGGCCGAAGCATTGTATGAATTAGCGAAAGCCAAGCAGCATATCGAGCAGCAAGCGCAACAGATGGCGCACTACAATACCGAACTGGAGCAGGGTATCGAGCATCTCAAGAGCGTCCATTCCAGCATCGCTAATGGCAACATGCGAGCGAGAGCGCACCTGACGCATGGCGCACTCCTACCACTTGCCGGAAGCCTCAATCTGATGGCGGAACGCCTATTCAAGCTAGGTCAGCACATGGTCTACGCGCAACGCCTCGCACAATCGCTCTCCGACCTCGGACTCGCCTTCGAGCGTACTGCACTCGGCCATCCTCTAATGATACCAGAGTCGTGCGGTGAATTGCCCGAAGTACAACGTCTACTCGTCGCTATGCGTGTAAAACGTATCACAGGCCCGGCATCATCGCAATCGCCGCTATCCGCATATGTATCATCCGGCCCATTGGCGTCCATAAGTCATGCAGGAGTAGTGGGCAATAATGGAAATGCCAGTCAAGCCAACGGTATAAGCAATATCAGCAATATCAGTAATATCAGTAATGTTGGGCAAATCAGGCAGATGAGGCCAGCATCACAGCCAGCGAATCTCTCATCGCCATTCCCTACGTTGCCCGATACGCCCCCTTCGCCTCACCCCGTCACGCAAGCCATGACGCTGCCACGTTCCACACAACAGGAGATGGAGCGTCCGCATATCAGTACAGATGGTCAAGGTCATGTACAAAGGAGTGAAGGCACAGTGCATCACGATGTAATGGGATTGCGCCCGTCGCCACCGTGGGACGGAACGATGTAGGGACACGATTCATCGATTGACCCACCTTATCCCAGCCAGGGTCAATCGATGAATCGTGTCCCTACATCTGTTTTTGGTGATACAATCTTTCTCTTTCATGTTACAACCCCGTCGCATCTAGCAACGTATGGAACACCACGTCTGTCCAGATATTGCGTGTTCTCTCGTCTTCCCTGTGTTACTTCGCAAAATCACATCATTATATCATCCTGTGAATCTCTTGCATCTATGCAACCCCTGTACCGAGCAATCGTACATGTCTATAGTGGCGTCACAAACTGTGGCGACACATGTTGTGACGTGATGTATCACGTGTGTCCGCGTCTCAATATCCACACGCACGTGATACATCACGTCACAACATGGGAGATATATCGCCATTCGCCATATGCTAAGGAGCGACAGGCCATGAGCCAGCAAATGTTCGATTCGGAAGAGAATCAGCAGGAACAACAAAAACAGCAGGGATGGTGGGCTTCCGAACCATCTCGACAAAATTCTAAATCGCGTGAAACGCCAAAAAATGAACATCCCTCGACCTTCGAGGAGCCATTTGCATCCGCGTTCCCTTATGATACCCTTTCGCAGGATACAGCCGATAGCACGATAGAGAATACAGGCAATACAGCAACTAGTCAGGATGGTGAGAAAATTCTCTATCAGAACGGCTACACTGGGTATACAGGAAGTAGTCAGCAGTATAGTTTTAGTCCAGATGGCGACGCGATGGAGTCGGGATATCGCCCCTACAATGCCTATAATCCATCTGCGAATGCCAGTACACCGACGTATGTGCCATCATGGGCACGTCCGCAGCGCAATAATTCTGTCGGGCGTATCCTGGCAAAGGTTATTCTGATACTGGTAGCCGCGACGATTATACTCAAGGTCATCATTCCGTTGCTGATTGTGCTGTTCTTGTTTTGGACTGCTTTTGCTGTTATTCTGCTCGTGGGACTGCTCGTCTTTGGCTTATTCATTTTTGGCTTTTTGCGGCTTCTCGGCATACGTATCCCACTTCGCCCTGCGCGTCTTTTGAGAAGGCGCGGACGCTGGCGGCATCTCTACTTCGATTTGTAGCGTCTCATCATGGGCATTGGTAATGACGATGAACATGGATGAAGTGTGAACAGGGTGTAATGAATTATGCCCGGTACATAGCAGCGTTGCCCCGACATTGGATAAAAAGAGACCTTGCGTACCATGTGTACGTCTTTTATGATATAAAAAGAAGTGAACAATGATGTTGTGGAGACACAAAAACAGCATTATTGGATGATAGATAGTGTAAGATTGAGAACAATGCCTGATAAACGGGAAATTCGTGAAAAACACGATATACATAAACGTGAGCAGAGTCGTGAAGTTGTGACACAGGAGCCATCGTATGGAGATGACCTCGACCTGACGCATCTCGGCACGTTGCGTAGCCTGCTCTATGCCAATAATATGCGCCCGAATAAGTCGTTTGGACAAAATTTTTTGACAGACCGTAATGTACTGAACCAGATTGTCGAGGCGGCAGATATTGCGCCCGATGATGAGGTGCTGGAAGTTGGCGCGGGAACGGGTGTGCTGACACGCGAACTGGCGAAGAAGGCGCGACGTGTAGTTGCCGTCGAACTCGAACGCGACGTACTTGCATTCCTGGCAAAGACAACAAGCCACTATCCTAATGTCGAGATTGTGGAGCGCAATCTGTTGTACTTGGATCCGACAGAGGTATTTGGCGCGGATGCATACAAGCTGGTTGCCAACTTGCCATACTACATCACGGCTCCGACCTTTCGTCACTTCCTGGAGAGCGCGAATCCCCCACGCCTCATGGTGGTGATGGTGCAACAAGAGGTCGCGGAACGCATCACGGCGCAACCAGGAGATTTGAGCGTGCTGGCGATTAGTATTCAATTTTATGGGCAACCGCGCATCGTCGCACATGTTCCGGCCTCGGCCTTCTATCCAGCCCCGAAGGTCGATTCGGCTATACTACGTGTTGACATCTCGCCACTATATACTGAGATGTTACCCACGAAGGCCGAGCGTGATAGCTTCTTTCGCGTCGTACAGGCAGGTTTTTCGGAAAAACGCAAACAGCTTCACAATTCGTTGACACATGGGCTACATTATAAGAATGAGGTTGTACGAAGCTGGCTTGCTGAGGCAGGGATAGACGCAAGTAGGCGTGCTGAAACGCTGAGTATTGATGATTGGCTTCGCCTCTGGCGCGTCATCGAAATGGAGAAAAAGACCATGTAGGGCCACGATGTATCACCTGG
>DAIQNC010000013.1:3509-10000 GCA_036788655.1 Ktedonobacteraceae bacterium | reverse complement strand
ATCACGGCTGTGCGTCGGACAGACGGACGTGATAAATCACGTCACAACATGGGGATGGACAGACAGCCGTGATAAATCACGTCACAACATGATTCATTAATGGAAGAGATATATGGCGGAACAGTTTTGTGATAATTGTGGTGCGGCAAATCCTGAGACGGCGCGGCATTGCCAGTATTGCGGCTCGTTGCTGCTCTTCAAACATACGACCGGGGAATTGCCCGAACGTACCATGCTCGAAGGTCGCTATCAGCTAGAGCGACGCATCGGGCAGGGTGGCATGGGTGCTGTCTATAAGGCAACCGATTCGCGTTTCAACAATCGTTCCGTCGCCATCAAAGAAATGAGCCGCGCAGGACTCACTCCTACCAGTGTGCAAGAGGCGGAAGAGGCATTCGAGCGCGAGGCACGTATTCTCGCCGACCTGCAACATCCCAACCTGCCGCGTATCTACGACTACTTTACCGAAAGCGAACGCTCCTATCTGGTGATGGACTTTATCGAAGGAGAGACGCTTGAAAGTTATATTGAGCAGTCGGGCAGCAAGCCGCTTCCACTCGAACAGGTGCTGAACTGGGGTGAGCAGTTGTGCGCGGTGCTGAACTATCTGCACACGCACGAGCCGCCAATTATCTTCCGCGACCTCAAGCCCTCGAACGTCATGATTAGCCAGAAGGGTGAGCAGTCCTACGTCTACCTCATCGACTTTGGAATTGCGCGTATCTTTAAGCCGGGTCAGTCGCATGATACCGTCGCGCTCGGCTCACCCGGCTACGCCGCTCCTGAACAGTATGGAAAGGCGCAGAGTACACCGCGCTCCGATATCTATAGCCTCGGTGCGCTGCTACACGCGCTACTCACAGGCGTTGACCCAAGTGAGCAACCATTTTTCTTCCAACCTGCCTCAGAACTCAATCCTGGTGTACCGAAAGAGTTGGAGCAGTTGCTGCAACGAATGCTGAATATGAACTCTGACCAGCGACCTGCCAGCGCACAGGAAGTTGCTCAGGTGCTACGCCACGTCGATCAGCAACGTATCAGTGGCACACTAGTCTATCCATTGCCGAAGACCGTTCCCACGAAGGTCTCCCCGAAAACAACACAGGCCATGCAGAACGCCTATGTCCTTTATTCACAGCGTCGCTTGGATGAGGCCACCTCTGCCTACGAACGCGCTCTGAAAGATGATGACCAGAACGCACAGGCATGGCAGGGGCGCGGTCTCATGCTGGCACTGCGTGGTAGACACCGCGATGCCCTACAATCATTTGATAATGCACTAAAAATCGACTCGCACCTCGTGACTGCACTCAATGGTAAGGGGAGCGCACTCAACTACCTGCACCGCTATCGAGAAGCCCTCGACACCTTTGACCGTGCGCTTGCACTGGAGCCGGACAACGCCTCGGCATGGGATGGCAAGGGGACAGCACAGAACGCGCTCGGTCAACCAGAGCAGGCGCTCAAATCCTATGACCTTGCCCTACACTATAATCCACGCCTCGCGCTTGCCTGGAACAACAAAGCTCTCGTTCTACGCCAGTTACGTCGCTATCCCCAGGCTCTCACAGCTAGCGAGGAGGCCACGACGCATGAGCGCAACAACGCAAGCTACTGGAATACGAAGGGGCTTGTCCTCTACGACATGGGGCGGCTCAACGATGCGAACAAAGCTTTTTATGAGGCAACACGCCTCAATCCCAACTTCGCTCCTGCATGGTATGGCATCGGTAACATCTCACACGCGCAACATTCCCTGAGTGGGGCGCGAGATGCATTCAACCGCGCCGTCAAGCTCGACCCTCGCTTCGTGCGGGCATGGGATCGCCTCGGCAACGTTCTCTCCGACATGGGCGACTACTCGAAGGCCGTCGATGCCTATAATGAAGCTATTCGCGTGGATGGCAGGTATGCCCCTGCCTACAATGGTAAGGCCAGCGCATGGCTCAAACTCGGACGCTACGACCTTGCCCTTGACGCCTATGAACGTGCCGTCAAGCTCAATCCCAATATCGCCCTCGCCTGGAACGGCCTGGGGAATGCACACTATCACGCGCAAGACTACAGAGCCGCCCTCAACGACTACAATCAAGCACTCAAGCTCAACCCGGGTATGCCCTCTGCATGGTACAACAAATCGTTGGTTCTCAAACAGCTTGGAATGCGCAACGAAGCATTAGAGGCGGCAGAAGAGGCCGTGCGCCTGGCTCCCTACGATCCCGACAACTGGGATCGTAAAGCCGACGCCCACAAACAACTCCGTCAACGCAAAGAGGCACGCGACGCCGAACAACAAGCAAAAAAACTACGCGGCGAAGCGTAAGAAACGACAACGCAACCATTCCTTAAAGCATGTCACGCTCATACCCATCATCACGTGATAGCAGTAGCTGACTTTTTGACGAAGAAGAATTGGGCAAGAGATAACGATGGGACACGAGAATACAGGAGAGAAGAGAAGATTATGGCGAATACAGCGCAGGACACAACAACTGTCTCGCAAGAACAGCTTGAATTGATGAATCGTTACTGGAGCGCGGCGAACTACCTTACCGTCGGTCAGATTTATTTGATGGCGAATCCCTTATTAAGAGAGCCGTTGCGACCAGAAGATATCAAGCCGCGCCTGCTTGGACACTGGGGAACATCGCCGGGACTTAGCTTCATCTACGTCCATGCCAATCGTCTCATCAAAGAGCATGACCTGGATGCCATCTATCTCACAGGTCCAGGACACGGCGGCCCCGCGATTGTGGCGAATACCTATCTTGAAGGGACATACAGTGAGATTTACCCACACATCACGCAGGATGAGCAGGGCATGAATCGCCTCTTCCGCCAGTTCTCGACGCCCGGCGGTATACCCAGTCATGCCAGCGTTACCACCCCTGGCTCAATTAACGAGGGCGGCGAACTGGGCTATGTGCTTGCTCATGCCTTCGGTGCGGCCTTCGACAACCCTGATATGATTGCCATTGCCGTTGTTGGCGATGGCGAGGCAGAGACGGGGCCACTTGCAGGTTCATGGAAAAGCATCGAGTTCCTCGACCCTGTACGTGATGGGGCTGTGCTTCCAATTCTGCATTTGAATGGCTATAAGATATCCGGCCCAACGGTCTTTGGACGGCAGAGCGACGATAGGCTCCGCGAATTCTTCTCAAGTCAGGGCTACGAGCCATTTTTCGTCGAGGGCAACGACCCTTTGCCAACGCATCGTGCAATGGCTGATACAATGGAAACCTGCTATGCCAAAATTCGCGCCTATCAGAAGAATGCACGTGAAAACGGCTTCCAGGGCGTTCCACGCTGGCCCATGATTGTGATGCGTACTCCGAAGGGATGGACGGGGCCGAAAGAAGTAAACGGCGAGCCAGTTGAAGGCACGTTCCGCGCCCATCAGGTTCCTGTTGAAGATGTCAAGACCAATCCCAAACACCTCAAAATGCTCGAAGACTGGATGAAGAGCTATAAGCCGGAGACGCTGTTCGACAGCAATGGACGCCTTGTTCCCGAACTTGCCGACCTTGCTCCGAAAGGAGACCGCCGTATGGGGGCAAATCCACATGCGAACGGCGGCAAACTGCTGGTCGAACTGAACATGCCCGATTACAGAAACTATGCCGTCAAGGTCGAGCGACCCGCAACTAGCTACTTCGGCAACACAAAGCAGCTGGGCGCGATGATGCGCGACATCTTTAAACTGAATGAGCAGCAACGGAATTTCCGTTTTGCCTGTCCTGACGAGACAAACTCAAACCGCCTCGGTGATATGTTCCAGGTGCAGAATCGTACCTTCGAGGAGAAGATACTACCGAGTGACGATCATCTCGCGCCCGATGGACGCATCATGGAAGTGTTGAGTGAGCATTTGTGTGAGGGCTGGCTCGAAGGCTACACGCTCACGGGGCGGCACGGTCTCTTCGCCACCTACGAAGCCTTCGCCATGATTATCGACTCGATGATGGTGCAGCACTCGAAGTGGCTGGAAGAGATGATTAAGCTTCCCTGGCGTGTACCCGTCTCCTCGATGAATTTGTTGCTCACCTCTACCGCATGGCGCAACGACCACAATGGTTTCAGTCATCAGGGGCCGGGTCTCATCGACACGGCACTTTCACAGAAGGGTGAAGTCGCACGTGTCTATCTGCCGCCCGATGCCAACTGTCTGCTCGAAGTTGCTGACCACTGTTTCCGCAGCAAAAACTACGTCAATCTCATCGTCATCGACAAGCAACCGCACCTGCAATTCCTGACAATGGAGCAGGCCATAGAGCATTGTACAAAGGGTCTCGGCGTATGGAACTGGGCGAGCAACGAGGATAGTCTTGAGCCTGATGTGGTGCTAGCCTGTGCCGGCGACGTAATGACGATGGAGACCGTCGCGGCAGCTAACATCCTGCGCCATCGGATGCCCGAACTCAAGGTGCGCGTTGTCAACGTCGTAGACCTCATGACGCTCTACCCTCCCGATGTCCACCCACACGGTGTTAGCGACGAAGTATTCATTGAAAATTTCACGGAAAATAAACCCGTTGTCTTCGCCTTTCACGGTTATCAACGCGAGGTGCATCAGCTTGTGCATGGACGCCCGAACTCTGGACGCTTTCACGTGCGCGGCTTCAATTCTCAGGGAACAACCACTACGCCCTTCGATATGGTCGTCCTCAACGAAGTGAGCCGCTACCACCTCGTCATGTTAGCCCTAAAATACGTGAGCCGCGTGAAAAATCTTGCGCCGCCACTCATTAAGGAATGCCAGGACATGCTCGCCAAACACCACACATATGTGCGCGAACACTTTGAGGATATGCCCGAAGTAAAAGATTGGACGTGGAGCGATTAGGCATGAACATTCTCGTTCTCAATGCTGGCTCCAGTAGCCAGAAAAGCCGCCTATACAATCTGCCCGATACATCATCATCCCTTCCCGTAGAGGCTCCTACACCGCTATGGGAAGCGGATGCGAGTTGGACGCAGGAGAAAGGGGCAGCAGAACTTGATATCCGCACGGCACAGGGGAAACAGGTCAATCAGCAGGTCGAGGCCGATTCACGTCCTGCACTGGTGCAGCAGATGTTAAAGACGCTGTGGAGCGGAGAGACGCAGGTTATCTCTGGCCCATCGGATATCGCTATGGTGGGTCATCGCGTCGTACATGGTGGCCCTGATTACCGCGCAAGTGTGCGTATCACGCAACAGGTCAAGGATGATATTCAGCAATATGCCTCGTTCGCGCCGCTACACAATCCCGTCAATCTTGAAGGCATCGAAGGCGTCGAGCGTGTATTGGGTGAGAACGTGCCACAGGTCGCCGTCTTCGACACTGCATTTCACAAGACGCTGCTCAAAGAAGCCGTGTTCTATCCTGGCCCCTACGATTGGTACGAGCAGGGTATACGGCGTTACGGCTTTCATGGTATCAGTCACCAGTATTGTACGGAGCGCATTGGGCAACTCCTTCATGGCACACCACAACGCCTTATCAATTGTCATCTCGGCAATGGTTGCTCGCTCGCCGCTATCCGTGATGGCAAGAGCATCGACACAACGATGGGCTTCACGCCGCTAGAGGGCGTGATGATGGGGAGCCGCTCCGGTACGGTTGACCCCGGCATACTCATCTACCTGCAACGCGAAAAAGGCTATACCGCCGACCAGTTCGACCAGCTATTGAACAAGCAATCGGGACTTCAAGGTATTTCCGGTATTTCCAGCGATGTACGCGATGTGCAGAAGGCGCGTGACGAAGGCAACGAACACGCGAAACTTGCCCTCAACATGTATGTGTACCGCTTGCGCTACTACATTGGTGCAATGCTCGCCACGCTCGGCGGACTCGATATCCTCTCCTTCACAGGCGGCGTCGGCGAACATGCCGCGTTCATCCGCTCAGGCGCATGTGAGGCGTTCAGCTTCCTCAATATCAAACTGGACGAAGCAAAAAATGCACAATCCCCTGCTGATACCACCATTTCGACAGCAGATTCTAAAGTACAAGTTATGATTGTGCATACCGAAGAGGACTGGGAAATTGCGAAGGAGTGCTGGAAATTGCTGTAGGGACGGAATGATGGACGTGGATTCGTTATTGTGAGCATTGTGCATGGGGTACGCAGGGTGTAATGAATTATGCCCGTACATTTCAGCGTTGAGGGAACGATTGCGGACAGGGAACGAGACAAGACCGACAATCGTCGAAGTATGCTGGAATGTACGGGCATAATTCATTACACCCCTTCCCCTACCACAAATGTGCCAGGAACGCTGAAATGTACGGGCATAATTCATTACACCCTGTTAGCCACGCACAATCTCCACCATAATTTTTCAACGTCCATGACTACACCCAACAGTATAGTCTCATCTCATGCAAAACACGAGTGCTGAAAGTCATATTCAATCGTTCCCTCGACAATCCATTCTCTCCTATGTTACACTTTTCAACAGATTAACGGACGTAATGATATGGAAAGGCGACACTCTTATGCTGC
>DAIQNC010000013.1:0-3499 GCA_036788655.1 Ktedonobacteraceae bacterium | reverse complement strand
GAATTAACGATTTAACGGAAAGGCGAAACTCTTATGCTGCAAACTGCCGTACTCAACTCGCTCAGGACGCTGCTTCCGAAGGGACAGGTGTTTACCGATAGAGCTTCGCTTATCGCGTATGAGGTCGATGCTGGTATGGATAGGGGTGTGCCGGAAGGAGTCGTCTTTCCGAAGACGGCTGACGAAGTGGCGCGAGTTGTGGCATGGGCGGAGAAGTATCATGTGCCGCTCATCGGGCGTGGCGCAGGAACGGGGCTTTCTGGTGGCGCGGTTGCGGATAGAGGTGGCGTCATCGTCGCGTTCTCGCATATGAATCATATCCTAGATGTCGATGTGGTGGGGCGTTCGATTGTGGCGGAGCCTGCTGTGATTAACCTGCACCTGGACAATGCGGCGAAGGCGCATGGCCTGTATTTTCCGCCTGACCCTGCAAGCCAGCGTGCCTCGACGATTGGTGGCAACGTCTCCGAGAACTCCGGTGGGCCGCACTGCTTCAAGTATGGTGTGACCACAAACTATATCACGGGTCTCGACGTGGTGCTTGCTGATGGGCGGCGTGTGCGTGTCGGTGGTCGCGCCCTCGATTATCCCGAATATGACCTCTGTGGTCTCATCACGGGTAGCGAAGGAATGCTGGCCCTCATCACAGGCATCTATGGTCGCCTCGTTCGCAATCCGCCGGGCATCAAGACGCTGCTTGCCATCTTCGAGAGCGTCGAACAAGCCAGCTCTGCCGTCTCTGCCATCATCGCTGCCGGGCTGCTTCCTGCAACGATGGAGATGATGGACAACAAGATTATCAATATTGCCGAACCGTTTGCACATGCTGGTCTTCCGCTCGACGCCGAGGCCGTGCTGGTCATGGATGTCGATGGCTACCCTGAAAGCCTGGAAACACAGATTGCGGAAATCGACAGCATTCTGCATCAGCAGGGAGTACGCGAAATACGCATCTCAAATAGCGAAGAGGAGCGAGCGAAAATCTGGCTTGCGCGAAAAAGTGTTGCCGGGGCCATCACGCGCCTCACCCCGGCCTACTATACCGTCGATATCACCGTACCACGTAGCAAGTTGCGCGACATCCTGGACGATGTGAACCCCATCTGCGAACGCTACAACCTGCGTGTCGGCTACCTGATGCACGCTGGCGATGGCAACTTGCACCCGATGGTACTCATTCCCGACCCACGCGACCCCGAACTGATGCATCGCGTTCATGCAGCAGGATGGGAGATGGTCAAGTGCTGCGTCGATATGGGTGGTAGTCTCACGGGAGAACACGGCGTTGGCATCGAGAAACGCGACTATATGTCGCTGATGCACAAACCCGCCGAACTACTGGCAATGTGGGATGTCAAGCAGGTCTTCGATCCCGACAACATCCTGAATCCTGGCAAACTCTTTCCCACACCAGAAGATGTCAGTATGCCCTATGCTGGCTATACCACATCGACGGGTGAACTGGTCGGTATCGCATTCCAACATGATGTTGACAGCGAAAACCTCACACCCACTACTGCGGAAGAGGCTTCACAGATGCTGCTCTCACTCTCTTCAGAGAAACGCGAGGTACTCATCGGACACGCCACAATTCCGCCACGCGAGGTACTCGATACCAGACCGCTATCTTATGCAACCGACGCTGCAAATACATTGGAAGTTCTGGATGCATCAGCAGTAGAGGTGATGATGGATGAAGGTTACACTGTTGTTCCAGCAGCAACAACAGTTTCGACGAAGCCAGTAATATCAAGCACACCAGCACGTTTGCGAACCGATGGCTTGAGCGGCATCAAAACCTACGCACCCGATGACCTCTATATCACGGCAGGTGCTGGAACAACGCTGAGAGAGGTGCAGGATTTTCTAGCACGAGACGGAAAATATCTTCCACTTGCTGCACCCTGGCCTGATGCCACGCTCGGCGGACTTGTCGCCGCCAATGTCAACGCGCCGCTACGAATGCGCTACGGTTCGCTACGTGACTTGTTGCTCTATGCCACTGTCGCACTTGCCGATGGACGCATCATTCGCACAGGCAGACCTATCGTCAAAAACGTTGCGGGCTACGACATGACCAAGATTTTCGTCGGCTCACACGGCACACTCGGTCTGCTCACCGATGTCACCTTCAAATTCTTTACGCAACCGCGCACACGCCGCACACTGATTGTCCCTGTCAACGAACTTGCACAGGGACTTGCCTATGCACGTCAAGTTCTGCCCATTGCACTGACCGCCTCTGCCATCCTGCTCTGCAAAGGATGTAATATCTCTCCTGTTACATCAGATATACAATCACCTTACCTGCTCGTCTACACCGCCGAGGGATTGCCAGAGGATGTACAGGCCGAACTCGATCAAGTGCGTCGAGTGCTGAACGCGGTGAATGCGCCGGAACCATTCGAGACTGAGCAGATTTCAGGAACAGAGCTATGGACGCAGACATTGAGTCAGGGAAGCGTTGTGCGCGTCGGACTTGCCGCGAAAGATGTATCTGATTATATACATGACCGCGCACACCTGCTCGAAGATGCACCCTTCATCGCCGATATGAGCAGTGGATGCCTCTATGCACTCTCTCATGGTGAAACGAGCATCGAAATTGCCCGTTGGCTCCATGCCTTGCGTCGTCCTGCTCTCAAACGCGATGGCTATGCTGTAGTTATGTCAATGCCGGAGACAATGGATAACGCATGGGTTGTTGATCGATGGGGCTTCACGCCGCAAGCATTGGACGTAATGCAACGGCTCAAACTGCGATGGGATCCGAATGGCGTATTGAATGCAGGCGTGTTTTTGTAGTGCTGTGATTATTGGCGCATCTGTAGGGGCCTTCATTTATTACGCCCTCGTACCCGTTCACACATAGCGGTTGTTGAACGGGTACGAGGGCGTAATAAAAGGCCCCTACAGCGTTCGTTTGCTTTGTAATCAACCAGTAGCCCAGATACGAATGTTTTTGAGCAATGCAAGCATTCCCGGTACTTCATTAGCCCCTGCCCGATCATTGAATTGAATGAGCCTATTATAGCGCATTGTAGAGCAGATACAACAAGTCGGTAGAACAGGCACAACCGTGCTTATGCTGATTGGGGCCGCGCTCTATCCACGAATTGTGCAATAGAAAATGATGCATTACGACGGAATGACGTATATCGACTCCTGTGGTTGCGAGAACCATTCGCAGCCGTTCGCGGTCACAAGCACCTCGTCTTCTTGACTGACGTAGCCGCGTTCGGTCATGACGCCGAGTTCCAGCGTGTAGACGCTGCCCTCTTCTATGGGAGCGTAGGGAGTTTCGCCGTACCGCGCCCAGCGTGGGCCGAGTACAGGACCGCCATCGTGGGCGTGTCGCCCAACACTATGCCCAAGCGCATGTTGATACTCAGGATAGCCCGAATGCACGAGAAAGCTCCGTGCCGCCTCGTCAACCTGCCATCCCTGTATGCCGGGGCGTAGCGTCTCCTTACCTGCTTCAATCGCGCCTCGAACAGCG
>DAIQNC010000012.1:7601-15831 GCA_036788655.1 Ktedonobacteraceae bacterium | reverse complement strand
AAAGTGGCGACCAGTTTTGAACGTCAAGGGCCGTCTGTGGTTGTTTTTCTGTCTGATTTGTCTGTGCCTTTTTACGTAGTAGTTGTGCCAGCAATGCCCTTTTCTCTTCTGGAGAAAGGTTGGCAATGCTCTTCGATGCGTCCTTGTCGTTCATTAATCCCCCTCTTGCGTGATTTGACTGAGTAATGCTTCCACATCTTCGTCGGAAAGCTGGTCGAGTTGCGCTAATAATTGTGTCGCGTCCTGTTTGCTTATTTGTTTTGCGCTTCCTGTAGACGTTTGATGACCATTGCCATCCTCTTGCTGCTCGTTATGCTCATTCGCCTCACCGTTTTCCTGTTGTAGCATCGTGCCAAGCAATGCTTCCACGTCGGCATCCGAGAGGTTGTCGAGTTGCGTGAGCAATTGTTGAGCGCGTTGCTGGTCGATAGGCATATCGTTTTTCTGCGTTTCCTGTATTGCATCTATCGCGTCTACTGACGATTGCACGGCGGTTACTGGCAACTGTTCGAGGAGTTGTGCCGCGAATTGTCGAATGCTTGGTCCTTGCAGGAAGGCGACGATAGAGATGTGTACCTCTAGTTCGCGTTCGATGCGATTTTTCAACTCGATAGCCATCAGCGAGTCGAGGCCCAGAGCAGTAAGCGGTTGCTCTCTGTCAAGTTTCTCTTCCGGCACACGTAGCACTGCCGCGACACGTTCGCTCAGGTACGACTCAAGGCGTCGTTGCCGTTCGGCGCGGTCAATACCTGTCCCGAAAAATGATTGCAGGATACTACTTGTTTGCTGTACCGTTTGCTCATCAGTCTGTGGAGTAGCAATTGAGTCTACAAGATGCGATACGAGCGGAAGTTGTGTCAGTTGTGGATAGAACTGTTGCAACTGCTGCCAGTCGAGTCTAAGAACGCCGACCTGCGCGACCTGTTGTGGAAGCAGTAGCTCCAACGCTGCCAGCACCTGGCGTGGCGGAATGCGTCCGATGCCGTGAGATTCCCAGTATTCGTGGACGCGCTGCCCCTCGGCGGTAGCTCCAAAACCTGTCTCTGATATCGCACCCCAATCAATACTCAACGCTGGTTGACCACTGGCTCGCATAGAGTGCGCGAGTGCATCGAGGAAGGCTCCAGCGGCAGCATAGTTGCCCTGCGCGGCAGAACCGAAGAGCGACGCACCGGACGAGAATGAGACGAAGAAGTCCAGTGGCTTCTCAGCGAAGAGGCTGTGCAGAAGCCATGCGCCCGCAACCTTCGGACGAAACACATCTTGTAGCGAAGATAGGTCAAGATTAACAAGCGGATGAACCAGCGATTCACCACGTGCGTTTTGCCAGACCGATGCCGCGTGAACAATGCCCTTGATAGCTGGAAATCCCTGTTGTGGCAAGTTCTCAATAAGCGCGGTCATGTCTGCTTCGTTCGCCACATCTACCGGAGCGTAATGGACATGTACACCCGCTGCTTCCAGTTGACGCAATCCTGCGATTTGTTGCGCCTGTCGGCTACCCACTTGTGTACTATCCCACTGTGTGCGTTCGGGAAGTGTGCTACGTCCAAGTAGGACAAGGTGACGCGCCCCCTTCCGTGCAAGCCATTGAGCAACTTCAAGGCCGAGACCCCAGAGTCCGCCTGTAATCAGATAGGTGGCGTTGTGGCGAATCTGTAAAGGCGTCGAAGGCCATTCCTGGCTACGTACCATACGCGCAACGTAGTTCTGACCGTTACGAATGGCTATCTGGTCTTCACGCGACTGTTGTGCCAGGATAGCGAAGAGGTGCGAGGCATTACTACTAACGTCGGCCTGTGCATCCACGTCGATGAGACCGCCCCATAATTCGGGATGCTCTATAGCGCATGTTCTGCCCAGTCCCCACAACGGAGATTGCACTACTTCTAGCGATGTAGAAGGTGTGACAGGTTGAGCGTTGCGTGTCACGAACCACAGGCGCGGCCCCTGTTTTGTGCCAATCAATGCCTGTATCACGTTCAAGGCACTACCAGCACCAAGTACCTGATCGGCTTCCAGCGTCGCAACGTTTGTTCGCTCAGGCGGTGTCATGTCCAGACTCCACAGGTGAATAACACCTGCAAGGTTTGGTGCGTTATCAGCACTGCCAACGTCGCCATTCACGGCTTCTTTGAACAGACGCTGCATATCATCCCTTGATGCTGGATTAATTCTATAGCGATTCGCTCCCATCGCCTGATAGCTATATCCAGGCGAAACCGTGATACATGTCGTATCCGACTGTTTCGCAATGCGATTAGCTACTTCCTGTCCCAGACCCTGACTATCCGTAAAGATGAGCCATTTACCGGCCTGTATTGCCGCTTTCTGATTGCTGGAAGGTTGCCATTGCTCCCACTGTAATTCATATAGCCATTCTTGTAGCTCGTTGGATGCGGCTGGTTGCTCTGCTATCTCGGAGCGTTGTAGGCGTAGATTCTTTGCCTCGATAAGTATCTGTCCATTGTCGTCGAGCAGGTAAACGTCGCCTTCAATAGTAGCGGCATTCGGGCTGATTGGTTCATGGATAACACTTCTCGACCAGACGTGCTTTCCAGGTTTCGTATGCAAGGTGAAGCTGCCGAGTCCAGTTGGGAGATAGAGGACGTTGCTGTTCGCGGCGACGATACCGTCGGGTAGAGCGGCAAGCAAGACCTGGAAGCTGGCATCGAGTAGCGCGGGATGCGTCTGATACCGTTCGCTTTCTGCTAACAGCGTTTCGGGTAGCTGAATACGTCCAAGTGCCTCGTTGTTGCCACGCCAGAGTTGTTCGATGCCTTGAAAACTCGCTCCAAGTTGCACTCCTCGCGTACTGAGCATAGCATAGAAATCTGCAACGTTGACCTCTTGCTGACAACGCCGTTGTGCCTTCGTCAACTCGTTTGTGACCTGTGGCTTGATGCCGTTACTGAAAGTAACTTCGTGTGTATGGTTTTCTTGAACGATGTCTTTAACTACAAATGGTGTAGTGGTAGTCGCGGTTATGTCTTCCTGATGCTCGTTTTGCCCCTCGTTACAACGCTCTTTCAGTTCGTTCAGATAGGGCATACTTTGTAGTACGAGGTCGATATCGACACCGAAGTCCATCTGACAGGCTATTTCGGTGACGCCAGCCGCTTTCATCTTCATGACTTGCTCGTAGCAACTTTCGGGCGTGCCGAAGAGAACGCGCTGCTCCGAGATGAGGCGTTCGGTGACGAAGCCGAGGAAGTCGTGAATATCCTGCTCCGAGAGGCTGGCAAGGTCAAGCTTCTGTCCACGACTGTAGGCAATGGCGTTGATGAGGTACGAGGCCGATTTCAGATAGCTAAAGAACGGGTCTCGTATCTGTTGTTGAACCTCGTCGAGTGTTTGGCCGACGAAGGTGTGTATCATGACGGAGACCTGCCCCGTTTCAGGGTCGAAGCCATGATTGGCGCGTGCCTCACGATAAAGGCGTATCTTCTCGGCGAGTTCGTCTACATTGTGATTGTAAAGATGCGTGAGCATGTTGGCCCCGACTTCACCTGCGCTGATGAACGTTTTCGGGTTGCCAGCAGCCGTGACCCAGATAGGCAATTCGGGCTGAATGGGAGCCGGATAGGTGCGAATCGTGACCATCTTGCCATCGCCGCCCTGCACCTCTATCGACTCGCCGCGCCATAGCTTCTTCACCGTCTCTATGCCGCGAAACATCACCTCGTTACGATTGGCGTAGTTGTCGGGGAAGAAGACGAAATCGTTGGGATGCCAGCCAGAGGCGAACGAGAGACCCACTCTGCCACCCGATAAATTATCGACCATCGCCCAGTCTTCGGCAACGCGAATCGGGCTGTGCAGAGGTAGCACCACACTACCTGCCCGTAGCTGAATCTGCTTCGTCTCACGTGCGAGAGCCGCCTGTAGCACGACTGGATTTGGATAGAGCCAGCCATCTCTTGTGAAGTGTCGTTCGGGTATCCAGACGGACGAAAAGCCATGTGCGTCGGCATACCTGCTGCTTTCGATGACGAGTCGATACTTGTTGTCATCGAATGGAGCTTCGTTGCTGGAAAAGAAAATGAGACCGAACGAAATATTCTTTTGCATAACCTACACCATCCTCGTCTGTCTACCGGGGAGTATCTTCCCACGTGCATGAAGCGTCCACTGCTGACGCGGTTGCTCTGGTACGCCTGCCGCGTGGCTATAGACGGAGAAGGAAACATCGTTGTTCGCTTCACTGGCAAGTACGACCTGTACTTTCTGTGTGCCATGTTCTGGTAACAGCAGCAATTTCTTCAACTCAATATCCGTCAGCACATGTGCATCCGTGCCGAGTGCCTCGCTTGCCGCCGCCTGTGCCATCTCGATGTACAGTGATATCGGAGCCGCCATTGCTCCCTGGATACGATGGTCTTGAAGATACGGGAGACGTTGCCCATCAAGTATCGTTTCCCAGACGTGTGTTCCCACTGGATACACCAACTCTGTATGTGTATCAAGCAATGGATGTCGTCCCATCTGTAGGGACCGATTTATCACGTCCGCCTCGCCCGTAGTACCGTCTCCCGTCTGTAGGGGCCTTAATTTATTACGCCCATCTGTACGCTCGTCTGTATAACCCGTCGGTACAGTAGTCGGACGTGATGAATCTGTCCCTACGTGCCAATAGCGGTCACGCTCGAATGGATACGTTGGCAGGGCAGGAAAGATAACGTGCTTCCGTGTATAGTCACTATCAACTCCCCTCGTCGCATCGTGGCCTATCACACGCTCTACACCTTTCACGTATAGTGTCCCGACATCGTTGAGCAGCGTTTCCCAGTCATCGTGCTGTTTGCGTAGTGATGATAACCAGATAATGTCTTGTGATGCATCAGTTCCAGCGAGACAACGTTTTGCCATGCCTAATAGTGTTGTTGCTGGCCCGACCTCGACAAAGCAGGTAAAACCGTGTTCGGCAAGCGTCTGTATGCCTGCCGAAAACTGTACAGCCGAACGAGTCTGACGCCGCCAGTAGGACGCATCAAGCGTCTCGCCGATGTTCACCATGTCCCCGGTCAGATTCGCAACCAGTGGAATGCGAAGTGGTGTTGTCTGTATGGAACGTGCAACTTGCTCGAAGGCGTCAAGCATTGGCTCCATGAGCGGCGAGTGAAAGGCGTGTGAAACAGTCATGGGATAGGTGGTGATGCCCTGTGCTTCAAGTTGTTGCTTGATGGCCTCTATCGCTGTACGCTCGCCTGAGAGGACGATGTGCTGCGGACCGTTGACCGCCGCGATTGCTACCTGTGTATTGTAGGGCGTGATAACAGGTGCAATCTGTTCCTCTGTGGCGAAGACCGAGAGCATATCACCGTTCTGTGGTAACGCTTGCATCAGGCGTCCACGTTCCGCAATAAGTTTGAGAGCGTCTTCAAGGCTGAACAGACCAGCGACACATGCTGCAACATATTCGCCAACGCTGTGTCCCATCACCGCATCCGGCACAAGTCCCCACGAACACCATAGTTCCGCCAGCGCATACTCTAATGCAAAGAGCGCGGGTTGTGTGTACGCAGTCTCGTTGAGCAGCGTCGATTTCTCATCTCCATAGAGAACCGACAACAAGGAATGTTCCCCCATGTTGTGACGTGATTTATCACGGCTGTCCCCATCATGGTATGTTTGTAGTATACGGTCGCATTCATCGAGTGCGTGACGGAACGTGGGTTGCGTCTCGTAAAGGTGACGCCCCATACCGACATACTGCGAACCTTGCCCTGAGAACAGGAAAGCAACTTTTGTACGCTCCTTGCTCTGAACCTGTCCGTGTTGAATGCCCTGCCCTTCACGTCCTGACGCCGCTTCCAACAAACGTTCGCGTAGCTGTTGTGCTGAATCGCCTGTGATGGCGAGACGATGCGCGAAATGGGCGCGTCCCGTATTAGCTGTGAAGCATATATCGGCAATTGTCGATGCATCAGCATTAGCTAAGAAGTCTGCATACTGTTGTGCCAGCGTTCGCAAGGCAGACTCGCTCTTTGCTGAGAGTGTGAGCAGGTGTAACGGACGCTCCATCTTCTGTCCATGTTTTCGTGAGACAGTTTGCGGTGGAGCGGCTTCTACAATGATGTGAGCATTTGTACCGCCGAAGCCGAAGGCACTGACACCTGCAATACGTCGTTTGGCATCGGGCCATCGTTGCCCCTGTGTGGGAATGACGAAAGTTGTGCCATCGAGCGAGATGTGTTGATTGAGCTTCTGAAAGTGCAGATGCGACGGAATCTCCTCATGATACAGGCTCAGTACAGTTTTGATGAGGCCAGCGATACCTGCCGCAGACTCAAGATGCCCGATATTCGTCTTTACCGAACTGACAATGCAGGGTTGATCGGATGTGCGCCCAGGCATCAGCACGGCTTTGAGCGCGTTGAATTCGATAGGGTCGCCAAGCGGTGTGCTTGAGCCGTGCGCCTCGACATAGCTAATCTGGTCGGACGCGACATGCGCGTTCTGTAGTGCCTGTACAATCACGGCTTCCTGAGCCAGCGCGTTTGGAGCTGTGAGGCCGTTGCTGCGTCCATCCTGGTTGACGGCGGAGCCACGAATCACGGCGAGAACGGTGTCACCATCCTTTCTTGCCTGTGAAAGTGGTTTGAGCAGCACGAGACCGCAGCCTTCGGAGCGTACATAGCCATCGGCGGAGTCGTCGAAGGTTTTGCAATGCCCCTCGGACGACATCATACGTGCCTGAGAGAAGGTGATGGTGAGTTCCGGTGTCAGAATGAGATTGACGCCACCTGCGAGTGCCATGTCGCATTCGCCGTTGCGTATGCTCTGACAGGCCATATGCACGGAGACGAGCGATGACGAACAGGCGGTATCGATGGCAATGCTTGGACCGCGCAAATCCAGCACATATGAGAGGCGATTGGCGGCGATACTATGCGCGTTGCCCGTACCCGTGTAGGCGTCGAGCGACTCAGGATCGTCGTAGAGCCAGCGCGAATAGTCATTGCCACTGATGCCAACGAAGACACCCGTTTGACTCCCTGCAAGCCTATCGGGTGACTGTCCAGCGTTTTCGAGCGTCTCCCATGCAACTTCCAGTAAGAGGCGTTGCTGTGGATCCATGCGCGTCGCTTCGCGTGGCGATATGCCGAAGAAGTAAGGATCGAACTGATCGACGTGCGACAGAAAGCCGCCCCAGCGCGTATTCATTTTTCCTGGCACGGCCTGTTCCGGGTCATAATATGTGCCAGCGTTCCATCGCTCGTTGGGAACCTCAGTAATGCCATCGCGTCCCTCGTGGAGCATTTCCCAGAAGCTTTCGGCATTGTTCGCGCCGGGGAAGCGGCAACCGAGGCCGATAATGGCAATTGCATCGGTCGCTGTTTCCGTATCACTTTCTTTGCTCTGCTCGTTGCGTGGTGCCAGCAGAGAGATGGGCGAGATAGCCTCGCCAGCGAGATAGCGTGAAAGTGCCTCGATAGTGGGATATTCGTAGGCAAGCGTGGGCGAGAGTTCGCGTCCAAGCCAGTCCTCTAAATCTGCGGAGAGGCTTACGGCCTGTACCGAGTCCATGCCATAGTAGGCGAATGGCTCACGGATATCGACATTGCCCCGATTGACCTTTAAGCGTTCGGCAATCTGTGTGGTGAGCCAGGATTGTATCTCATCTCTGGATTTTCCTGTTTCGAAAACGGTTTTCTGTTGTGTAGACTGCTGTTCTATTGTGCCGCTTGCATCACTGGTTATTGCTTGCGATGATGGATTGCTTCCATTCAGTGTCCATGTATAGACGGTATTCAGGCTACCGTCTAAGAAGCTCTCTTTGCTGGTGCGACGTTGCACCTTGCCACTGGATGTTTTTGGCAGGGTGGCAGGTTTGAGCAGAGTAACGGCGTAGGTCTGGAGTTCATGTTGCTCTGCTACGGCCTGTCGGATGCTGTCTACGACCTCTTGTAAATTGCTCTTCAAATATTGTCGCTCGATCTCTTGCACGATGACCAGACGCTCTTCGCCCTCGGCATCGACAGAGAAGGCGACACCGCTTCCCTGTTTAAGAGCGCGATGGCTTTTCTCGACGGTCTGCTCGATGTCCTGGGGATAGTGGTTGCTGCCACGAATGATAATCAGGTCTTTAAGGCGGCCTGTGATGAAAAGTTCGCCATCATGCAGAAAGCCGAGGTCGCCCGTGCGGAGAAATGGCCCTTCGCCTGTGTCTGCGAGGTAGGCATGGAAGGTCTCGCTGGTCTCTGTCGGTTTGCGCCAGTAGCCCTGT
>DAIQNC010000012.1:612-7591 GCA_036788655.1 Ktedonobacteraceae bacterium | reverse complement strand
GCAACGCTTGGACTGGCAAGCCAGATTTCGCCCACGTTATTGCCATCGCATTTTGTAAAGGTTTCGGTGTTGACGATGAGCAACGTTTGTTGTGGAAGTGGTGTTCCCAGACTTACCAGTGAAGTTGTTCCTGGCTCATGCGAAGTCGTTTCCTCAGCTTTGTTCTGTTCGAGGGCTGCATTTTTGAATGTTTCGATGTTTACGGTTGTGCCATGTGGTCTACCACCTGCGAACAGCGTTGCTTCGGCAAGCCCATAGCATGGATAGAGGGCTTCACGGCGCAGACCACAGGGGGCAAAGGCGTTGTAAAACTGCTCAAGCGTCTCAGCACGTACAGGCTCCGCTCCGTTGGCTGCGACTTCCAGACTGCTCAGGTCGAGCGTTTCGCGCTGCTCTGGCGTGGTTTTTCGCACACACAGGTCATAGGCAAAGTTCGGCGCACCCGTCATGGTGGCTTTGAAGCGTGAAAGAGCCTGGAGCCAACGTATGGGACGTTGTAGAAAGGCCGTTGGCGAGAGGATGGTAGACTCGAAGCCAGCATAGAGTGGCTGAATGACTCCACCAATCAGGCCGAGGTCATGATAAAGCGGAAGCCACGTAACAAGTCGTGCATGGGCTGGATGCTGGCATACGTCGGCAATCATCTCGGCATTGTGTAGAAGGTTGCGATGCGAGACCATGACGCCCTTCGGCATTCCCGTCGAACCCGATGTGTATTGCAGGAAGGCCAGTGTTTCACCTGTAGTTGCTGATTGTTGCCATTGCTCCTCACCGCCTTTCGGTAACTCGTTTGTGACCAGAAGGTGTGCTTTCTGAAGGTCGGGTGATGAGGCAACCAGCGACTGTACACGCGAAGATAGCGAGGATGTGGTAAGTATCACATTCGGTTGTGCATCCTTTGCTATCGCATAGAATCGTTGTAGTGTGCGGTCTGCACGTGTGGCAGACGGTGGATAGACAGGAACAGCGATGATACCACTGTAGAGACATGCATAGAAGGCCGCAACGAAATCGAGTCCAGAAGGATAGATGAGCAGGGCGCGTTCTCCGCTCTTGCTGTGCGCTTGAAGCCATGCGCCGATGTTACGTGCCTGTTTGTCCAGCATGGAGAAGGTCAGGTACTCGCTTTCCGTTTCACCATCGTGCAGAAAGGAGTAGATGCGCTTATCCGGGGATGTCGAGGCTCTCCAACGTAAAAGTTCAGTGAGCGAATCGTGTTGAAAAGATGAAGTTGAAATAGGTGTATTCAAAGCGTTACAAATCCCAACAACTAAAGGGGGTTATGGCTAAATGCAGCACTAGCCTCCTTGCTAATCTACCAGGAAAATAAGACAAACAACGTGTGTCCTGACATAGCAAGCACATAAAGAACACAAAAACCCGTTTTATTCATATCTGGGATGATGTATATGTATACATACTGACGTTGTACGATGAAACGGGTTGTAGTGTCAAATGCCAGTCTTCTCCATTCTAGTAGGGGCGTTATTCTATAACGCCCGGTGCGAACGTGTGGTATGCCCAATGCGAACGTCCGACACGGTTATCTGTCTTGACGGCCAGGGCGTTATAGAATAACGCTCCTACGTAAACATCCGCCTCATCAAAAAATCCCATAGCCGTTCGGGTAGCCAGGTACGAAAGGCTATTTGCACCACAGAACTACGTGGAATGGGATAGCGTGCATGTGGGTGTTTACTGGCAAGTATCTTCATCACGGTTTCAGCAAACAGGGATGGTGGAAAGCCTATCTTGCTGGATTGCTCCCCCATTTTTTCGCCTTTTTCCAGCATTCGAGCATATGGACCGTTGCGGTGTGCGTCGAGTGTTGTATGCGCACGCTCCATGCTTGTTTTCCAGATCCCTGTAGGGCTTGGTCCCGGCTCGATCATGGCGATACGAATGCCAAATGGTGCAAGTTCTAAACGTAGTGTGTCGCTGATAGCCTCAATTGCAAACTTGCTTGCAGAATAGGCTCCCGTGACTGGTGTGGCAATGTGTCCACTCACGCTACTCACGTTGATGATGGTTCCCTTTGCAGCTTTGAGCATGGGGAGCATCGCCTGTATCATGCCGACTTGAGCGATAACGTTCAACTCGAATTGTGCGCGTAGGTCGTCGAGTGAGAGTAGTTCGAGCGGCGCGGCATAGGTCGTTCCCGCATTATTGAGCAAGGCGTTGAGTTGTGACGTGCTTTGAGCAATCTGGCGTGTCAAATCTGTGACCTGCTCCTGTTGCGTAATATCGCAAATGAAAACCATCAATGCATCCTGGCACTGATACGTGTTCGCTTCTGCCAGCAAGCTCTCGCGGTCAGACTCTTTACGCACCGTTGCGAACACACGCCACCCTTGTTGCGCCAGCATCAAGGCCGTGACGCGCCCGAAGCCGCTGGAACATCCCGTAATGAGGATCGTCTGCTTTTCCATAGAACCTTAGAATTTCCACCCACACTATGTTGATTCAATAATATTATGTCTTCTCATGAGCAAAGGTGTCAATTTATTCATAATCACCGCCGTTATTCAGTAGGGGCGAGGTGATATAATATGCCAATATCATAAATCCCATGTCTTCGCATTGCGTCTAAACAACTTCTGTTGTCACGAGCGGTTGTATCATATGTATCGCGGCTCATCGAGGAGTATCAATATGCAGCATTTCATGCGCCGCTCGCTCCTGAATCAACTCCTGAGCGTTTATCTATTATTCGTTGCAGCCGTCCTCATTGGTGGACTGGTTGTCAACGCTGTGATAGAGCAGCAGTTGACAGCGAGTGTGCAAGCATCTGACGAGGCACTGGCACAGGAGATTGCGACACAGACGAGTCTGCAATTGCAGGGAGCTGAGAATGCCGTTGTAGAGCTTGGAAACCTTGTAGGGAAAGCCAGCTCGCAGGAAGAGATAGAGAGTATTTTCCAGACATTTCAGAAAACACGTAGCGATGCAGGACAGGTCTTCTGGCTCGATCCACTGGGGTACGTAAGAATATGTTCACCTTGTCAGAATGATACTATTGTAGCTGAATATGAGCCTCAAAGTGTGATATATCAGGTACTCAACCCACAATCCCGTGAGCCAGTCGTTGAGGTAGGTTTAGGTATCACTGCGAATGCACCTTTTGATGAAAGTGTTATCATTGGATATGGGGTACACGTGGATGGGAACATTCATAAAAGCCTTGCAGGTATAGTGGTAGCCAGCCTTTCATTGAGCAACCTGAGTATTCCTTTGACAAATGTGGTCAATGTTCAGAAGCAACAGGGGCGTAAACTGGATATCAGCATTATTGACGAGCGCGGTGAGCTTATCGCAACGCCTGATGAACACCGCTTTTTGTACACTGTGCTAAATGTGTTACCGGGTGCAGATCAAGCATTGCAGGGACTTCCAGTGTCGCGTGTCGGAGTGGGAGTAGACGGACAGGAGTGGCTATTCAGTTCCGTGCCTGTTCCTGCTACTGGATGGGCAGTGGTGGTACAGAGGCCCGTGAGCGAGGCACTTGCTGTCGTCGCACAATTTCATCTCTGGCTACTGGTGGCAGCGTTGTTATTTACGATAGGGGGTCTGTTCTTCTGGCTCCTGCTACTTGGTAAGGTTATCAATCCCCTTCATCTGCTCGCTGTACGGTATCAGTCGCTACCAGATCCAAAGCGCACAGATTCGGTACAAGCGACAACACTTGCGCTTCGTGCTGATGAGGTCGGAGGGCTTGCGCGTTCGCTTGATCGCCTCGAACAGGATGGTTTGCGGAAGCTTGGCGAACTGCATACATTATTGGAAACTTCTAACGAGGTAGTGCAGTCGCTAGAGCCACACTCGGTGGTCAGAAAAATCATCCAGGAAGCACGGCGCCTAGTCGATGTACAGGCGGCTGCCGTTCTGATACCCGATGAACGTGGTGTCTTGCATGTGTTGGAGAGCGACGGGCATAGTAGGCGGTATGACCAGAGATTGGCTTTGCCATCAGAAAATGTGAGTTCAGCACCCGTGCTGGCATTGCGAGATGGAAAGCCAATCCAGAAACTTCTCAGCCCGGAAAAGGGAGCATCGTTCTCGTATGACGACGGTTTCCGCTCGGTGCTGGCAATTCCCATTATCAGTCGGCATGCGGGTGGCGTGGTCTTGCTGGTGCATAGGACAGAGCCACACCCGTTCAATCAGAATGAGATTGATTTGCTGCTCACCTTCGCCAACTATGCCACGCTTGCGTGGGAACATGCCGTGCTGTATGAGCGCAGTGATGAGCGTCTCCGCGAAATCGCACATGAGAATGAGCAGTTGTACCAGCAAGCGTCGGAAGAGAAACACAAGCTAGAAGCGATTATGGGCAGTATGAGCGATGGTCTGGTGCTGACAGGCGTAGATGGGGAGATACTGTATACCAATGTAGGAGCTAGAATCATAGCTGGCGTGGCTAGTGATTCGCTTGAACGCCAGCATATTAGTATCCTCTATCAGGCTCTTCATGAAAATGCGGTCAATCCGCAGGAATGTGAGAAGTTGCTGGCGAGTATAGAATCTGGTAATACGGTGGAGCCGGTCATTGAGATGAGTCGTAACGGGCGTACTTACTCTATACACCTGCGCACGTTCGATGTGGGCGATGAGGCTGGAGCGGCTATCGGGCGCGGCTTGCTATTGCGCGATGTGACGCGAGAGCGCGAATTAGACGAGTTCAAAACGACGCTACTGGCTGCTGTTGGTCACGAGTTGCGAACGCCGCTCGCTGCTATCAAAGGTCATGCCTCGACGTTGCTGCAAAAGGATATTTCATGGTCGCTCGATGACCAGCATCACTTCCTGCAAACGATTAGCAGCGAAGCAGACCGTTTAGCGCAACTCGTCAGCAACCTGTTAGACCTGTCGCGCCAGGAAGCGGGTCTATTGCTGCTCAATCGTGCGCCTGTGCGCTTGCAAGACCTTGTGAATAGAGTTCTGACGCGCTTGAAACGTCCAGGAGCCACGTTTGTAGCTTCTTTTGATGATGACCTGCCTCTTGTTGACATAGATAGCGCACGTATCGAGGTGGTCATTCACAATCTGGTAGCGAATGCGTTAGTGTATGGGAATGGCGAGGTGAGAATAACGGCTCACGCACACGATGAATGTGTTGTGGTATCGGTTGCGGACAATGGACCGGGTATCGCCGACGATGAATTGTCCCATGTCTTTGAGCGGTTTTATCGTGCGCGATATGGGCGTCAACAGCATTCTGGTGGTACGGGACTGGGGTTGACCATCTGCCGGGCGTTTGTTGAGGCGCATGGTATGACGATATGGGCGCAAAGTAGTGAAGGCGGAACGACGATTTCATTCTCGCTACCCTGTGCTAGTCCCGAAATCGAGATTGTCACGGGTGAGTTGCCAGCAATACAGCATTCGGCAGAATCACGGAGTTAATCATGACAAAGAAGCGTATTCTAATCGCTGACGATGAAGATGTGCTACGCGATTTCATAAGTCGAAATCTACGCGCACGAGGCTTCGAGGTGTTTGAGGCCAGCAACGGGCTAGAAGCAGTGGCACAATGGGAGCGTGAAAATCCGCATCTCCTGATTCTGGACATTATGATGCCCCGTATGGATGGACTCGAAGTGTGTCAACGTGTGCGAGAGCAATCCTCTGTGCCAATTATTGTCCTGACGGCTCTGGATGCCGAACGTGACAAGGTGATGGCCCTCGACCTCGGCGCAGATGACTACCTCACAAAACCCTTTGGCGTCGAAGAGCTACTGGCTCGTGTACGTGCTGTGCTACGTCGTACTCAAAGCGAAACTACAACGTCTAACAATAGTGTGAAGCAGTTCGACGATCTGCAAATAGATTTACCGGGTCATGTTGTGCGCTTGAAGGGGGCGGAAGTGCGTCTGTCGCCAACGGAGTTTTCGCTATTAGCGCAGCTTGTGAGCAACGAGGGAAAGGTGCTTACGCATCGTGCATTGTTGCAAAGCATCTGGGGGCCAGAATATGGTGGTGAGGCCGAATATCTGCGTGTCTACATCAATCGGTTGCGTCACAAACTAGAGTCTGACCCTGCCAATCCGCGCTACTTGCTGACGGAACCAGGGGTAGGGTATCGCTTCGTCGGAACATCGGTGGAGCGCATACGCAGGGTGTGATGTGCGTTGATATATAATTTGAGCATCTGTGATGTGGCTACCAGGGTGTGATGAATCAGACCCCTACACGCTGGTCAATAACGTACAAAGAACAAGGCTACCAGCGTGTAGGGGTCTGATTCATCACACCCTGGTAGCCCAATGTAGTGAAACTTCCGTTGTTAGCTCGCGTTACTGGCGAACTGGTTGGTGTAGGTTGTGCTGAGGTTAATTTGCTTGCCCTGCACCGTTGTGTTGGTCTGCTGTTCGGTCTGGAGAACGAACTCTGGACCACCACTGGGCATCAGTCCATCAGGGCTGAAGATGGCTAGCTGGTTCTGTAAAGCGGAGATGTATGCCGCCTTGTCGCCAGCATAGTAGTCAGCAGGCATTTTATCAGCAATTTCCGTTGCGGTATGCGAGTGCATCCACTTCAATGTCTTGACGTAGGCGTTCACAATTTTCTGTACGACATCTTTGTGGCTGTTGACGTAATCAACCTGCATGAAGAGGCAGATGAAAGGATAGGGGCCACCAAGAGCTTGCTGTGTTGTGTTCGGGTCGCGCAGGTCAACAAGTACCTTGCCCAGACCAGTTGAGATGACGCGAGAGATGGTCGGCTCGGTTGTCATGCCAGCGTCGATACGTCCCTGCTGCATGGCGGCGATGAAGGTATCACCAGCACCAACGGGGATGAAATGCACTTGATCAGTTGAGACGCCGACTTTATGCAGTAGAATTTGTGTCAGCGTTTGCGTTCCTGAGCCAAGTTCTGTAACGCCGAGGTTTCTCCCTTTCAGGTCTGCGGGCGACTGCACCTGACTGGCGACTTTGTTGGAGACCATCTCAGCTTCGCCGGGCGCAATGCCGAGTTGAAC
>DAIQNC010000012.1:0-564 GCA_036788655.1 Ktedonobacteraceae bacterium | reverse complement strand
ATCTGCTTGCCAGCCGCTTGAAGCTCAATGGTGTGGTTGTAGGAACCTGAACCTGCATCAACCTGTCCCGCGAGTACCTCTTGCTCAGAGGACTGACCGGACGCTTCGTCGATAAGCGTGACGTTCAAGCCTTCCTGAGAAAAAAAGCCAAGCTGTTGCGTAAGCTCATTGGGCAAATAGATTTGCTTGTTGAGGCCACCAACCATAATTTTGAGCGAGATTGGCCCACTACTACTCCCTCCACTACCACCACTGTTTCCGCTACTTCCGGTGCTTGTACCACCACACGCACTGAGAAGCAGGACGAGAATCATTACGGCGGGGAGCCATAGTTTCTGACTTCGCAACTTCATAAATTTGTTCTCCTCTTCGACTGAAATGGTCATGTCGATGACCGTAGAACCGATCAAGCGATAAAAATGGTTATGATGAACATAACCTTGACGATAATTGCGTAAAGAATGCGATGATACGTGAAAAACTACCTCCTTGCGTTATTCATGTAACACTGTGGTGACGAATCCTTACGAAAGAAGCCGGATATGTTGTAGGGACAGATGTATC
>DAIQNC010000011.1:15451-15869 GCA_036788655.1 Ktedonobacteraceae bacterium | reverse complement strand
GTAACATACCAATAGAATTGTTTTCGGTGTAGGGACAGATGCATCACGTCCGTCTGGTCCCATCACCTCTGTTCGCACAGACGTGATGCATCTGTCCCTACACCGAAAACAATCTACATCTCAGGAAACAAGCTATGAAACAGTTTTTTATAGCGATATGCATTATGTTGACGATTGCTCTCACCATCTGTGGGCCTGCCCTGCTCGCATCAGGTGTGTGCTGGCTATTCTTTCCACATAATATGACCGTGTTCTTTATCAGTTTCTATGGAACACTCGTGATAAGCCTTATATTCTATTACAGTTTGACTCATCGCGTCATCCGACAACTCATACGTGTACCGAAAGAAAACACGAGTGATAGTCATAACTGACATCACATCCGTCCCCCATCCCCCCCATGTTGTAACGTGATTCT
>DAIQNC010000011.1:6265-15425 GCA_036788655.1 Ktedonobacteraceae bacterium | reverse complement strand
GACGTGAGAATCACGTCACAACATGTTCTGCACTATACCATCCATCGTCCTGTCAGGAATTGCAGGAGCATGAAGGCCAAAATGCTGAGTGAGACCGTGATGGAATAGAGGTTAACATGCTCATTTTTCCCCATCGTACCCAACACAATGAATGCTGGAAATATCTCGATGACGAGGCGTGATAGCGATTGCAGGGGAAATTGTCCGGTGGCAGGAAAGAGCATCAGGAACAGATAAAAGGAGACGGCATACACGGCATATACAGAACGCTCACGGGTGAAACGCCAGGGGCCGACACAGCAGAGGACGACAAGCACAAGCATGAAAAGTCCTGCCACCATGTCCATCACGTTATGAATGCCGTTAAAGCTCAGTACAGGATGCGTTCTAATCACGTGCCATGCACTCGAATACCCTTGCCAGGGAAATTGTAGGCTACGCCCCCATACGGATTGAGCATGTGAAAATGCCATTGCATCATGAAAGCGTTGATAGCAATAAAGCATAAAGAGGCTGAGGCCAGCAGGAATAAGCACTCCAGCAGTAACTCCGAAACGAATAGTACGTATACGAAAGGAACATTGTCTCATGTACTCATAGCAGAAAGGGAGTATGAGCAGCACTCCGGCAGAGCGTGTCAAACTGGCGCACAGACCAAAAATGCCAGCGAGGAGCCAGTTACTATGGCGCATCTGATAGACACAGGAGACGACGAACAGAAGAAAGAGCGATTCATTATACGCCGCCGCGAAAAAGAAGGCCGTCGGGAAAATGGCAAGATAGAACAACGAGCGTTTGGCCTGAATCTCACTCGTCTCTTCCTGTACGAGGCGGTAAAACACGGTGAACAATCCGAGCGTAGCGATATTGGCAATAAGCAAGCCTGCCGGGTAGGGATGCATCACGAAGGAGAGGCTCTTTTCGAGTAGAGGATAGAGGGGAAAGAACGCTGTACGCCATGCTCCATCATATCCTTTCGTGGCAATGTCGGTGAACTGCCCCGTATCCCAACGATTCCATAGTTCAAGCATACTGCTTATTCGCAAGGTCTTCGGCGAAAAATCGCCAATGAGAAACAAATTTGCCAGGTAGGTAAGAATGAGAAACGCGATATGCGTTACAATATACACAGGCAGGATGTGCTGAAACGCTTTCAACCATACACGCCAACGTTTCCGAATGGTATATACGTGCGTCTGTACATTCTCAGCGTGTTGTACCTGCTCCTTATCTTGTACTCCTCTATCAACTATTGTCGATCCGGCTACTTGAAACACGTTCATGAAAATTTTAACCCCCACACTTCCATCACATCTCTACAGGCATATGGTTCTTATCCTGTTCTTTCTAGCAAGAACGTCTATAATTGTAGAAGATAACAGAGTAGCTATATTTCCTATCCCAATTCGATGATTTCGCTGTGTAGCGCGTTATTTTAGAAGAGAGTAAACGTGGTATAGTAGTAGAGCATGTTGTCCGGTAACTGGATAGCGGCATTACTGCATCCACTCATTATTGACCATTATTTGTAAGCGTCAAGGGCAATCACGGTTATCGTGCTTTCGATAATCTTCTGCTTCGGCGTACATCACCGGGTCTTTGTGGGGATAGCTAAAATGTTACAAGAAAAGAAGAATTCTCTTGTGCGACTGATTCCTTCCATTTCTGATACTTCGATGACAATGAACGATATCATGCGCCGTACTGTCATAGCTGAGGCACTGGAACAGCAGCATCCAGATGGAAGACAAGTGCAAGAAGAGCTACAGGGACGACAGGTGAAAGAGCCACAGATGAAGTTGACGCAGAGCCTTTCGGTTGTGATGCCTGCACATAATGAAGAGGTTGCTATTTGCAGTACGGTACAATCCGTTCTTGATGCCGTGTCACAATGGACAAAGGACTTCGAGATTATCGTGGTGAACGATGGCAGCAAGGATGCAACACGTGCTCTGCTCGAAGCGATGTCGGTAGAGGAGCCGCGTATACGCATTCTCAATCACGAGGTCAATCAGGGCTATGGGGCCGCGCTGGTGAGTGGTTTTGAGGCGGCGAGCAAAGACCTTGTATTCTTCATGGACTCCGATGGACAATTCGATATTCACGACCTGGAACGTTTCTTCCCACTCATCGACCAGTATGATGCCGTGCTTGGCTACCGCATCGACCGTCAGGATACATGGGTACGCAAACTTAATGCATGGGGTTGGAAGATGCTGGTACGTTTCATCTTCAAGTTGCGTGTGCGTGATATTGATTGCGCCTTTAAGCTCTACAAAGGCGAATTTTTCCGCACACACCGTTTAGAGACACGCGGCGCAATGATCAACACCGAAATCCTGTACAAGTTCACCCACGCAGGCTACACCTACACGCAGCTTGGTGTCCATCACCTGCCGCGTCACGGCGGACGTGCCACAGGCGCGAAGCTCTCCGTTATCGCCCGTGCCTTCCTCGAAATGTTCACCTACGCCCATAAATGGAACACAAATCCGTAGGGTGTACATGCATGTTATAATGCAAACGATACACGCTATCAATACGATGTAATTTCATTTGCAAACGTAACCTACTACAACTATGGATATATCACAACAACATACATTTGAAGATTTGCTGAATGCGACACGCGAAGGCATCTTTCAACTGGACACGCAAGGGTATTTCTCCTATGTGAATCGCGCCTTCTCACACATTGTGGGTCTGCCGATACACGATATCATCGGGCATAGCGGTGAGGAGTTATTTATTCCTATACCGCTACAGGCGATGGAACATGCTGCCTCAGCACACAGCATGGAAGTCAGTATTAACACACCCAACGGTACGCACCACTTCGAGTATACGCTGAGTCCCATCTATACGAACGATGGAACAGTGAAGGCGTTCGTGGGTGTGTTGCATGATATCGAGAAACGCAAACAGAGCGAGCAGCAGTTGAATAGCTTCTTTAACCTCGCCAGTCATGAGCTACGCACACCACTGGCAGCTATCAAGGGCAATGTACAACTGGCTCTGCGCCAGGTGCGACGGCTTCGCAAGCTCGACGCACCTGAGTCAGACGTGTTTGCGAACAAGATCGAAGGAATGCTGACCCATGCCGAACGGCAGATAGAGGTCGAAGCGCGTATGGTCGGAGATATGCTCGATGTCTCACGTATCCAGAACAATCGGCTTGAGATATATCCGCACCCCTGCAATCTTGTCGAGGTCGTCAACAGCACTATCGAGAACGAACGTCAGGCCAACGCGACGCGCAACATCCATCTGATGCTTCCGCAACAGGAGACGCTTACCGTCGATGCCGATGCAGAACGCATCGAGCAGGTACTTGGCAATTACCTCTCGAACGCGCTCAAGTATGCATCCCCGGAGCTACCCATTACACTCTCCGTCGAGACGATTGAGCAGCAGGTGCGCGTCTCCGTGCAAGACGAGGGACCAGGTCTAACCTCAGAGGAGCAGCAACACGTGTGGGATCGCTTCTATCAAACGCCAGATAGAACGGTGCTGAACGGGCAGAGTACAGGACTCGGCCTCGGTCTCTACCTTAGCAAAATACTCATCGAGCGGCAACACGGCAGCGTAGGCGTTGCAAGCGAAAAAGGAAACGGCTCAACCTTCTGGTTCACGCTTCCTCTCGTTCATGGCAATGCCATCTAACTGATGTTCTCGTATGGCAACATTTACCGATGCTTGTTCGTAGCTATATGTAGTGGCGTGATTTATCACGTCCGTCCGCATCGTGGCATGGCGCACTGGCGTGATAAATCACGCCACTACATGGAATATGGCAGCAATAATTTTGAAAGAGGCGACGTGATAGAGCAACTTCCGACACACGAGGAACTGATACACAATATCGCGCAGGTACGCGCTACCATCGCACAGGCGGCGGAGCGTAGCGGACGTGTGCCGAATGATGTAACGCTCATCGCGGTCTCCAAGACGAAACCCGTAGAACTGGTACGTATGGCACAACAGGCAGGTATTACCGATTTTGGCGAGAATCGTGTACAGGATGCGTTGCCCAAAATCGCGCAACTGCGGTTTGAAGGTGTTGAGCCGATACACTGGCATATGATTGGTCATGTACAAACGAACAAAGTCAATAAAATCGTTGGTTCCTTCTCCTGGGTGCAAAGCGTCGATAGTCTCCGTCTCGCTCAAGCATTGAGCCGACACGCGGAAGAGCTTGAGCAGCGTATCTCCATTCTGCTCCAGGTCAATATTTCCGGTGAGCAGAGCAAAGAGGGAATAACGCCCGAAGAGACGCCGGAGATTGCGCGGCAGATACTGGCCCTACCATATCTGGATGTACAGGGACTGATGACGATTGCCCCACTGGTTCAGAATGCTGAGGAGACACGCCCCGTTTTTCGCGGCCTACGTGAACTGCGAGACCGCCTGCGTGAGCAACTACCCACCTGCTCCTGGCAACATCTCTCAATGGGCATGACCGACGATTATCCAATAGCAATAGAAGAGGGAGCCACACTCGTCCGCATCGGACGCGCCATTTTCGGCGAACGCGCCCCTCGCAATGTAGGAGCTTGATTATGGAACTCAACGATATTCTTCTTAGCCGTCGCACACGCCAGAATCATGCACTGGAACACGCGACCTTCACCATCCTGGCACAGATGGATCCCAACTTTACTGGTAGCGCACGTTCAAGCGCAAGTGGCTTCATTATCTTCAATGATGTCGATCTTGGTCTGCTGAGACGCGCCATTGATGAGGCTTTGCGCCGCCTACAGGCAGGTGAGGCGGAGCTTGCTATTCACCCCAACTGTGGCACGAACCTGGCCGTTGGCATCTCGCTTGTCACGCTTGGCACAACGCTCGGTCTGCTCTCGAACAAAACACGGCTACGAGTCGCAACGGCGGCGGCTTCCTCGTTCGCAGGTTGGGCGGCGGCACGTCCCCTCGGCGAGTATGTGCAGAAGCATTTTACGACGCTACCTGACCTCAAAGGTGTGCGCGTCACCGATATATCGCGCCGCAAATTCATGGGCTACACCTATATCGATGTACGCACCGTTCAGGAGTAGAGAGACGGCTCATCATGCTATTCGGCTTCCCCATCATTCATGCGCTTATCCAGTATGGCATCGGATTTCTCATCCTTGCGCTGATTGTTCGTGCCATTGCGTCCTGGTTTCGTTTTGATGAACGCTTCGCCATCATACGCTTCCTGGCCTACATCACCGATCCGTTCATCAAGCCGGTACAGCGAGTTGTGCGCTCGACCGTTATGGTGTTCGATCTCTCATACTTTATCGCCTTCTTTCTGCTTTACATACTGTCTATCCTGCTGATTCAGGCCCTTCCTGTGGGATGGTAGCACATATCACATTGCTGTCGCCACGATAACGCTTACATTATCCGCCCCTCCACCGTCCAGGGCGGCTTGAATCAGTTCGTCACAAGCGTTGGCAGGATGCAGATGCGTCTCTGATAAAATGGCGGCTATCTGTGGGTTGCGTACCATCTCCCAGAGGCCATCGGAGCAGAGCAGGAGCGAGTCTTCTGCTTCAAGCGAAAGCTCGAAGGTATCGACTTGCAACGTGGCATGGTCGCCGAGGCAGCGATATATCTGGTTACGGAGTGGATGGACATAGACATCATCAGGCTCGATGGCTCCTGCTTCGACGAGACGCGCCACCGAGGAGTGGTCGCGTGTCACCTGCCGCAAGCCATCGTTCGAGCTATATATATAGGTACGACTATCGCCAGCGTTGACGATGAACGCTTTCGGGCCAACGACGAGTGCGGCAGTAATCGTTGTTCCCATCATGTGTTCGCGTTCACGGTTCCGTTGATAGATGGCAAGATTCGCACGATGCACGGCGTCTTTGAGCGATTCGAGGAACAGGTCTGGCTCCTGTGTCCTGTTCATAAGCAGGGGAATCAGTGTATCGCCCACTTCTTGAATAGCTAAACGGCTCGCCGCCTGTCCATCGGCATGACCACCCATACCGTCAGCAACGACGAACAGACCAACAGGTTGTGAACCCGATGGCGTTTCGCATGTTCCCTGAATGGCAAGAATAGTATCCTCGTTCGGCGCATTCTTGCGTACCTTGCCAGGGTCGCTACCAGAACTTACAGCATAGGTGGTAATCTTGTCCGGCGTCTCCACTGTTGATATGTGATTACGAGTAGCGTTCTCTCGATACATCGCGGACAGGCTCGGTGTTGTTGTGTAGGTATAGACTACATCGTCCCCTGTATCATTCCCTTCGTCAACTTCATCACGCTCATCATCTGTATCATAATCGTCGCTCTCGTCGAGCGTCTCATGCTCATTCAGCATACTCTTGTTGATTTCCTGAGCATCTTGCTCATCCTTAACATGTAGCCGCTTTTGACGCTGTGCCATGCTCCTACCATGAATGACGCCGCTTGCCTGGGCGCGAAGGTGAGCTGTCTTCTCCCACTCCTCACGCTCCCAGCGTTGCTCTTGCTCCATCACCTCTTGCTCGCGCTGCTGAAGCCCCTGCTCATAGAGACGTTCCATCTGCATGTCTGCGAACTGTTCCGCCTGCTGCTGCCGTTGTCGCTGCCCAAGCCAGTGACGATAGGCAAGCCAGAAGGCCATGACCATCATCACCCAGCTGTAGATGGTTATAACCCATAATACGAAGAGCGAGAACGAAAGGAGTATCAAACCCACCAGCGCAAGCACAGCAGAGGAACCCTGTGCCGCGAGAAGTGTGGGAAATTGTGGCACAATCTGCGCGAGAAATCGCCATGCCCAGGGCGGAAAGCCACCGGAGAAGTAGTAGAGCAGTGCTGTGGCAAGCACAAGTCCCGTGAGCAGCAGATAACGCGCCCACGTCTCCTGTAGCACTGCTACACCACGTGTATACAAATGCCCTATTGATATATGCCAGGGTTTTTGCTTCGGCATGGTATCTTCAGTTCGCTCTTCATCTTGCATCCGTGCATACGCCATGTAATCCTGTTCATCATATAGCATATCACGAGATGCCTGACGGGTGTACGCCCTCTCGTCCTGTCTGAGCATAGTATATCCCCTTTCTCTTACATTCCCATTGTCGCGGTTGTCGCCTGAAACATGGCAATATGCACGATGGTTGTTGGTTGCACCAGCACTCGTATTCCTGCTTGACCCGTTGTGAGTGCGGTATCATTGGTGACGACCATCCAGTTTATCGGTTCCGTTGTATTGCTCAACCACGCTTTGCCAGAGAGCATGGCTCCTATCACACGAAAGCGCAGCATGTAACTTTTATTATCCTGAGCATGAAATGGAATAAACACCAGGGTACTGCTCACACCATTGACGCGCTTGATGATGCTGAGTGAGTTGGCGTCGATGAGCAATTTGTACCAGTTGTTCGCATTGTTCCAGCGCAATACGACACCAAGATTGACAGAGGCCCCGTTATAATGATTGATTGTCCCCTGTATCAGCACCTCTGCATCGCTATTTACCGGGCCAAGTACCGCGTTCAAGCCGCCGTTGCCATTCACAACTTGTCCCATCGCTCCTACTATGGAGAAGGCGGTTAGCGTATTCGCATCTCCTTCCCAATTTCGTCCATCCGAAGATGCGCCCCACAATTGCTGATTCGCTCGCTGAAAGGTATCCTGCGCCAGAATAGTTGCTGTGCCCGTTCCCATTCCTGTACCCGTTCCTGTACCGTTCATATTCCCTGTTGTTGGTGTATTCATTGCCCCCGATGGCGTTGGCATCGCTGGCACCGTTGGATTGACTGGCACAACAGGTTTGACCGGAGCCATGCCGTTTATCCCCATTGCTTGCGTCTGTGGCAACGTTAACGCTCGCTGTATAGATTCGCTGAATGCCCCTGCAATGAGGCCAAGAATGACAACGACGCTCAAAACGCAGACGAGCATCAACCATAATAACGATTTATTCATATATGCTCCATATGCAATTACGAATGCCGCTTCATGTCCTGTATCATCTGCACATTCGATCCGTTCGGATTGTAGGCAAGTATATCGAGTGTGGCGAGACTTTGAATCTGGCTATGTATCCACGTGACGCCTTCATATATCTCGCCTGTGTTCGGATCGGTCTGTCCAATATACGCAGCGTTCGTACTGGCAATCATGTCGTTGAGTAGCGAGAGCGTTTGTGGTTGACGCACCTGTGTATCGCTCATTTTGAGCAATTGCTGTGCGTCCTGGCGTACCTTCATAAAGTCGAGACGCACACTACTCAGTGCGTCAATGATGGCGGAGATATTCTTTTTTAATTGTTCGTTCGCCGTACCAGTGGTATTGCTTGCCTGTAGTAGCCCGTTCAAGTGCGTCACAATGTGATCAAGGTATGCAGGTATGGCTTGCGATTGCCCGTTTACGTCGAGAATGCCAACTCGTGCCAGACGATCATTCACACCAAGCGGCATCGAGGCTGGAACATCCTGGCGCACATACGAGAGACCGTCCAGATAGGCCAACGTGCGAATGGTCTGGTTACGCAGAAAGGTGACATCCTGCGTCTCCTGCCACTGCTCACGTAAACTACTTGTCCATTCCAGAATCTTGCCCGAATTGCGGTAAAGCCAGTTGTTCAGACCACCCGGTAGCTCCATCTGGTCGAGCAAAGGGTCAGAGGCAAGCAGATGACGCAGGTGATCGAGATAGCTGAATTGCTTCACGTTTCCCTGCGTATCTGTTCCCGTAACAAGCGTAGTGCTGAAGCCGCCATAATATTGCCATGTCGAGTCGTCGGGCGAAGGAGCAATCGGTGGAACCGCCGAGTCCTCTTCGGTTATCAACAGACGGCTCATGGTAGCAATCAGATTCGTATGTTGTGCGTCGCCCGGATAGAAGAGATGCACACTGCCATTGTGAACGGGTAACGCACCAAGTAAAATAACCTGCCCTTCGCTCTGTCCCTGGTCACCAAGCAACCATGCGTAATAGCTTTTACCAGATGCAGGATTGGCAACATTGCTCATGTCCAGTTGTAGCTGATCGTCGATGCCCTGATTGCTATTCTCGTTCAATTGCTCGCTACTCAAAAAGCGCAGATGTCCCATCACAGCAGGTGGCGTCACCAGTGGATGATAGAGCAACAGGGCATAACCGAGGCCCGCACCAAGCAGCATAATCAGTGTTAACACAATCAATATGGCAGGAAAAAGGTTACGACGCC
>DAIQNC010000011.1:0-6252 GCA_036788655.1 Ktedonobacteraceae bacterium | reverse complement strand
GTAGACGGCGGCACAGGTGGAGTTGGCATAGGTGGTACTGGCGGTACAGGAGTCACAGGTGTGCCAGGTGTAATAGGTGCTGAAGATTGCGCTCTATGTGTATCAAGCATCACATCCATCATCTCCGGCGAGAGGTCGCGTGTTTTACGTGCCGACATCGGTGGAGCAACTGGATGCGGTTTCTCTGGCGACTGATACATCTGCTGTGCTTCTGCCTGCCTCATATATGTGTTCTGTCTCGCTGATGGAACAGTTGGTGCAGATGCAACAGGTGGATGCGTCGGCTCATCCTCGATATCCTCTCTATCCATAACATATCCTGCATAACTCTGTTGTCTCCGAGCATTCTGTGCATTCTGCATATTTGATGTAGATGTAACGGTAGATGAAACTGGATGTAAGGGAGTAGTATTCGGTAGTGAGAATGCAGGTGCAATTCCAGACGTACTTTGAGGCCGAGAAACATGAGCAGGGTAAGAAGAGGGTGCTATACGATAACTATGCTCCTGTCCTCGCGCAAGTTGTTGGGTCAGTCGTGCCACCTGTTCCTGCTCCTGTGCTTGAAGCAGCGCATCCAGAGATGGATAGGCTGCGAAACCGCCGCGTGTAGCGACATGCGTAACGCGCCGCCCCCACTTGCCATCAGGAATCACGAAGAGTACCGGAATATCGTGCTGCCGCTTGAGCTTCTTGAGCGTGGCATAATCGTCGGGTCGCTGCATCACCCGTGCCTGCTCAGAAAGCATCATCACCACAGGCTTATGCTGCCCCACAATCGCATTGAAGAGCATAGACCGCTCATCCGATGGCTCCACGTACAACACGCAGAACGCACCTGTATCATTGCGTTTCATCGCTCAAATCTCCCTCTAGTTTCAGGCGTAGAATCAATTTCATGTTGTGCCGTGATTTATCACGGCTGTTCGTCAGGCATAACATGAAATTGATTCTACGCTCCTACACGATGCCATTCCTCAGATGCCTGTCGGTATGCTCGCATTGTGCGTGAGCGTGGCACAGGTAACGTATCATATTCTTCAATGAAATCGTCGGTCACACGCTCATGTATCACAGGCTTTTCAACCCTGACTCGTTGTCGTTGCGGCATGGATTCTCTCTGCTCTTGTTCTTGCATGTGCTTTTGCGCCACTCGATGCCGATGTTCAGACTGCTCTTTGAGCGTATGATAGGCATGGCGCACGGCGATACACACGGTGAGAACGAATGCGCTCCATGCAACAAACCAGCATAATACCTGTATCAGTAACATGTCTAGCTCGGCGGTTAGAGGCCACAATCCATAATAATCCTGTGGACTTCCCTGGCTCACTATACTAGAAAGAACACGCCACGCTATCGGCGGCAATCCGTCAAGCCGCGCAAATAGCAATATAGCCGCACTCACCAGCACAACCGGATACAACACTGTACTTACCATCATAGCCGCATCTGCGCGTAACTGCTGTTGTCCGTTGGCGGGGCGCACTCGTGATGTTGCTCTTTTATACTCCACGCTGCTAGACGCTGCCTTACCATTTCGCGTCTCATTATATTTCACTCTGCTAGACGCTGCTCCACGATACGCTACCCTGTTACTTGCCACGTGACCATGTGCGTTCTCCACATTTATGCGCACGTTCTCCACATATTCCTTAGAGTTATCCACATCATGCACTGTTTTTGCCATGCCCCATGTGTGGATAACCGCTCCGAAAACGACGAGTACACCGCCGATATAGCCATACAGGGGAAGCGTCTCATGTAGATAGAGATAGGCAATGATTGCGCCGAAGACTGGTTCAAGAATATAGATAAATGAGACTGTGACGGGCGAAACATGCTTCTGCATGAAGGCAGCAAGCAGCGTCGGTACGAAGGTACAGGCCGCAGCAACATACAGAATCGTCCATGCATCCTGCGGTAGCGCGAGATGCAGCGTGTGCCAGTCGCCAAAGAGTAGCACGATAAGATTTGCCCAGACTGCCATCGTCAGCAGCTCGATGCCGAACAGGGGCAGAGGCGCGATTTCCTCATTCTCTGGCTTCTGGCCTTCATGCACGGAATGGGAGGTTTCAGTAGAGTCAGAAAGAAACACATAGATAGTGAAAAAGACACCGCCAAGAAAAGCGATAAGCACACCGCGTAGACCGTCCATCGACGTGCTGAGTATCAGCATCGCCGTTCCTATAAAGGAGAGGACACCTGCAACCCATGTTGCCTTCGTCACAGGTTGGCGTAGCACGAACCAGGCTATGATAGCGGCAAGAAAACCATTGAGCGATGGGAAAAATGCCGTACTTGTGGCACTCGTATATTTGAGCGCGATTGAGATGGTGAAGAGAGCAAGGCAGAGACTACTTCCCAGCATCATACCACGCTTCACAACGGCGCGTGTCATCCGTCGCCAGCAGCAGAGCAGAATGCAGAGACCAGCAGGAACGAGCGTCATCATCTCGAAGTAAGAGAACATCACCGGGTCAATGTGACCCAGTGCATTCTTCGCCACAGCATAATACGTCCCAAACAGGAACGTATTCACGATAAATGCCAGGTACGCTGCCGATCTCATCTTCATAAAAAATTTTGCTTTCCTTATGCATATCACACGCCGTAATTTCGTAGACCCCCGATTTGTCGATGGGGATCACGGCTTCCTGACCCCATCGATAAATCGGGGGTCTACGAAATCATGCCACGATATCCTCATACATTGCGCGTCGCTCCATATAGGTCAGGCGCGGTGAACGAGTTGCACGTTCGACGGCATGAATCTCGACGTTCTCGGTCTGGAAACGCTCTTTTGCAAAATTGACCACTGTTTCGACCTCGAATGGTTCGCAGGAAAAGATATCGAGATTGACCATGCCATACGGGGGCCATGCGTGTAAACTCACATGACTGGTGGCGATAATCACGAAACCCGACATGCCATCATCAAGCGGCTCCGAAGTCTTGATGTCGCGCAATACCACCGAACTGACCTTCTCCATACCAATCACATCCGGGTAGTCGTTGAGAACGGAGTGCAAAAATGGTTCACTTGCCAACAAGTCTGCATCACAATCATAAACATCAATCATCACATGCAGCATATTTATTCTCCTTATCCATCGGGGCTATAATGTGCTATGCTCTCGCGTCTTCACTACTTCGCGCTACCATCCCCTCACGTCATTACGCCCCTGTACACCTAATTGTAAGCAAAATTGCCATCTTATGAACGGCTTTATGCCACAATCATGTGGATTATGCTACCCTGATACCTGTGTTTCATGACTGTTCTATAGATGTGCAGGTTGCGAGAACGCTTACGTAAAGGTATGGTGCTGAGATTGAGGAAGACTATTATAAAGGAGGACATCGCAAAATTCGGGGGTGTAATACCTCCATTTCGTTGTATATCTGTATGCAACCAATGACGACAATCGTGTATAATGGAGATGTTTTTTGCGAATGAGACAATCAATTCATGCTATTGTGACTACAATGAATACACAAGATGAACAACAACATACAACACCATCTGTACCAGCACCATCTTCACCCGTGCAACGCTACCCGACGGATCGCGCTTCGCTCGAACGTGATAGCGATGTAGAGTTTCTGGTAGCGAGTGGCCCCGGCGGTCAGCATCGCAACAAAGCTGAGACAGGTGTGCGCCTGACACATCGACCAACGGGTATCGTCATCATGGCAACCGAGCGGCGTTCACAGTATGCGAACCGCGAAGCCGCCTTCGAGCGCCTGGCGGAGCGACTTGAGGAGCGGCAACGTCCAAAGACACCACGCCGCCCTACACGCCCAACCGCTGCCAGTCGCGCCCGTCGTCTGGAGTCCAAGCGTCGCACCAGCAACACCAAACGTCAACGCTCCGCCCCGATGGAATAACATGTTGTGGCGTGATTTATCACGGGCGTGTCATACCGATGTATAGATCACGTCACAACATGAGACAAGCGTACAAGACTCCACATTTGTTCCTTCATATCTTGTATTTGCGATACATATGTATTCACATCTGTACTTGTAAATGTAGCGATGTAATGTTATTATTTTTTCACGGGAGAGTTTTTGTTTAGCTTGCGGCTATTTTTATCTTTTTTCGTTCCCAACGTCAATAGAGTATAGAACAGTGCGCCGAAATAGTGAAGAGCGGGAGCCATCTGTTATCGGTTCATATGTTGGCGCACGAAAGGGAACCGCTTATGAAACATGTGTATCATCTGCATGAACATGGAAGAGGTCGGCAGATAAAGTATTATCCCTGCCCTCACTGTGGACATAGCGCAACGCTGATTGTCGAAATACGCGAAGAGATTGTACACGTAGATGCAGATAGGAAGCGCAACTACTATTGTACGAACTGTGGACATCAGTTCAAAGTGAAATAATTTCTTATGTGCCTGTTTCTCGGCAGGAGAACAATTAGAAGACATTGGTATAAGACAACGTAAGCCTTGCATAAGAAAATTTATACCTCGTTGGATGTGATAAACGGGGCATCATGATTGGTGCATCTATCACATGATGAACGTTGACAAATTAATTTGTCAATCTCCGTTATCACACCCTGGCAACTACACTACCACTGTCCTGATTATGTATTCAATGTTCATCATTACACCCCATCCCCTCACCCACAATATTCGAGCTGCCTTACCATGTACGAGCATAATTTCATTACACCCCGTCGCCACACCACCAATGTTCCTCGCTTCCGAGCATGTACGGGCATAATTCATTACGTCCCTTCTTCACTCACCAACATCCCTATTCATTTATAGATTTCCTCTTCACACCCTGTATTTTCTGCCAAATAGGAGATTGGACGCACTCCTCTTGCGTATACTCCACATTGTGGTAGACATGTGCGAATTTGCCCTGTTGGGGCAAACGGACGTAATGCACACGGGTGTAATGAATTACGCTCCTACAAGTCGCAAACGGATTCATTTCATTTATTGTTAAGAAGGGTGACAGGGGATGCGCGAAACATTGAAGAATATCTATGATGCACACCAGTGGGTAAGAGTGCTGTCGTGGGTCACGCTCGTGGGTGTCGCACTCCTTTTTTGCTGGCTAGCAGGTGGCTCTCTACCGCCTGTCTGGATACAACTCTGGCAATCAATAGTACACATCTTCCATCAATCGGCAACATCCGGCACATATAGTAGCAGTGTCTCTCTGACGTTTATGGTGTTGCTCATTGTTCGTTCGCTGCTGTGGCTCGCAGCCTGGATGCTGCTTCTATGGTGCGCGTTGCGACTATGGCGGCATCATCGTGGACTGAAGGAGCGTCTTGTACGTCGTGCGGCGTGGCAGACAACACAGCGTATCGCCGACCTCGACGCCTTCTCGTTCCCAGGTGAACATACGCTTGTGCGTACCATGATGGATGAAGAGATTGACGTAGATGAAGAGAGTAATGGCATTGAGCTTCGTCCACCAATTCGCCTGCCGCAACACACACAGCTCAACCAGTATGCGCATTCCGCTGGACAGAAACAGGATACACGTCAAATGGCGGTAGGCTCTCATGTACCATATCCACCACATTCGTCGCGCTCATCACATCCATCGCGCCCGTCACGCGCACCCATTCCACAGCGTACTCATGCCGCATCGTCCGGGCTTTCTCTGGTCGCGGATTCAGCACAGAGAGGGCCACAACTTGTCGCGGTAAAAGATATGGCGGACATACCAACAACTCCTGTTCCACCATCAACACGCACACATGCATCGGCCTCGCAAGATATGGTACAACAGTCCCATAGAACATTAGCGCGTGTCGCTGTAGAGGATATACCAACAAAGCCTCAGCCACCATCTTTGGCGAACATAGCATCAAAAGGTTCGGCACAGGCTACACCGACTACGCCTTCCACGCCTTCGGCGCGTCGAACTATACGTCTCGATACGTCGGCGCATACACAGGCAGTTTCGCAGCCGAAGCCATCAAAATCGCGTCCGGCACTGGCATTAGAGACGGGTGTAGGTTGGCATACAGGTTTGACGCGCCAGAATCAGCCAAATGAAGATAGCGTTGTCACGCTACGGGGCATGTGTACTTATCGGGAGCAGCTTGTGCCATTTGGTCTCTTTGTCGTCGCAGACGGCATGGGTGGTCATGCCTGTGGGCAGGAAGCCAGCCGCATCGCCATTCGCACACTCGCGCAATCGGCACTACGCGACATCATGCAGCCCGAAACGCTCGACGACAAACAACTCATCGAGCTACTCGCACGTGCCGTC
>DAIQNC010000010.1:0-15988 GCA_036788655.1 Ktedonobacteraceae bacterium | reverse complement strand
GTAGAGCCTGTTACCACTTCAATAAGGACGAGTAGCGCGTAGTTAGAAGCATTAAGGACGGTCATCGAGATGAGTTGGGCGAGCCAGAGATAGAGAAACTGCCTTTTTTTCAGGAGCGTGAGGAATCCACTACCCGGTTTAGGAGCAGGGGAGTTCGCTGTCGAATCCATAGAAGCATGTTCCTTTCTATTCCTCATCTTCGTCGAAAAACTCATCCTGTGATGCTTTGTGTGGAAGCCTCTGCTTGGTACGACGCTCAACCTCTGAGCGAGGTAACAGTATGCGTCTTCCACACCCCTCGCAGAGAAGTCCAATGTCTGCACCCAGACGCACGACCTCCCAGTCGAAGCTCCCACATGGATGCTGTTTACGGAGACGTAAACGGTCTCCCAGTTGTAGTTGTAACGGTTCCATCTATCAATCTCTTTCGTAGGGGTCTTCATTTATTACACCTTCGTAGCCCACCATACAACGTCGCCAGAACGCACGAATCATCGAAGAAACGCGAGGTGTAATGGTTGCGAGGGTGTAATAGATTAAGACCTCTACAGATATAATTTGTTCTTTTTTATATACGCTTCAACAGGCTCCGGTGTTTGGTATTTGATAGGTTTGCCACTAGCAACGCGCTCGCGCAGTTCTGTAGCGGAGATATCGAGTTGCGGTGCAGGTACGATGAGTAAGCGTTGCAGAATACCAGGTAGGCGTGTCTCTAGCGTATTGTTGTATTCCGCATCGTCCTCATAGCCAGGACGTCGGACTGCAACGAGGTGTGTCAATGCGGAGAGTAGACGCGGTGCGTCGTGCCATGTATGCAATTCTTCGAGGCTATCCCAACCAATGATAAAGTCGATGTCCGTCTCTGACCCCCATCGTTCGCGTAGTGTTTGCAGCGTATCTGCGGTATAGGAAGGGCCATTACGCTCGATTTCGATGCACGAATAAAAAAAGTGAGGGTTCGAGACCAGCGCAAGCTCCAGCATGGCGACGCGATGATAAACAGGCGTAATGTGATGCGAGAGCTTGTGCGGCGGCTGACTGGCAGGGATGAACAGTACCTCGGTCAAATCGAGTGCCACACGTACTTCTTCGGCAATAACCAGATGCCCATAGTGAATGGGGTCGAATGTGCCACCTAGAATGCCAACACGTCGTCTCTGTGAAGAATGCTCTATTTCCAACACTTTGTCCTTAGCCTGAAAATTGCCCATCAACTTGGGGGATCACACGTCTCCGGCGGATTCTTGTATCGTTAGTTCAGCGGTGGGCAAAACCTTATGCAAAGTATACATTACATCGGTGACGGTGGATAGTTCGCCGTTCGCTATCCAGAAGCGAATTTTGAGTGTGACATTCTGTGGGCCGAGGTCGCTGAATAGCACACTCGGCTCCGGTTTGGGAGAGAGACGTGGAAGCTCTTTCATGGCATCGAGGATGAGTGAAGGCGTTTCGTCCCGATGAAAGTCGTCCAATGGCACTTTAGCGATGATGGTGGCGCGTCTCTCACCATAAAAAGAATTGTTGACGATAATATTGCCGAAGACGTAGCTATTAGGTATCGTGACCTCTTCACCGCTCGTAAGGCGTAGCTTGGTGGCGCGAATCTGCACATCCTCGACTTTACCTGTATAAGGCACAGTGCTAATGGTGCTAATCTGGTCGCCTATGTGAAAAGGTCGCTCGATAAGGATGTAGACGCCAGCAACGAGGTCTTTGAGGATGTCCTGAATGGAGACCGAGATAGCGACGGTAAGTACGCTGATGATGGTGACAGGAACCGCGACCGAGATTTGCCAGATAGAGAGTATCCAGAAGACGACGAAGGTGAGAACGAGAAAGTAGAGTATACGCCCGATGAGTCTGCGAATATTAACGTCGATGCGCCCATTTCCCATGTTGCTAATTGTGATTCGCTGTATTGTGCGTGCGACACCGATACCTAACGCGATGAGCAGTATAGTCGTGAGCAGATTTACAGTGAGATCGTTCAAATGCTGCGCGGCCTGCTTTTGAATGCTTATCCAGTATTGGTTTATGAGCGAAGGCTGCCAGATGAGCGGAATGCCGAAGCCTGCAAGAATGAATGGAATGAGTGTGACGATAACACCAAGCGTCTGTATCATCCAATTATCAAGTACCGTCTTTTGCAAGCGACGTACAAGGAATCGCCGAAGTATGAGACCAATGGCGAGCATGACGACTAACGTTATCAGTGTAAAAACAATTTTCAAAACAACTGTCATAGCTTGAGTTATCCAGATATAGGCATGAGTAGAAAAAATCATCGGAATAAACGAATCACAATCCAGGGTTAGGTTTCAAGGGTTTCGATAGTTTCGAGAGCATTGTAAGGCATCAGACCTACGTTGTCTATAGTTCACGTTCCGACGAGTTAAAAGTGGTGGCATGTTCACAAAAGTTGATGTGGGTCTGCAACGAGGACTTGACGCACTAATTCTAGCAGTTCGTCGATTTCAAAGGGTTTGAAGAGAACAGGGATGCCCAGTTGTTGTAAGCAAGCTGTTCGTTCGTTTACCTCTCTCACTGCCGTTGTGCAGAGAATAACGGGGATAGTGGCGATAACTGGATTCGCTTTCATGTGCTTCAGCAGCATCCAGCCTGTCTGGGGCTGCCCGAATAGTCCATCGAGGATGATGAGGTCTGGATGCGTCTGTTCAATGGTGGGAAGATGTTCCAATCTTCAGCAGTTTTGACTTCGTATCCTTCGTCTTCCAGAAGGTCATGTAGGATAGCCAGGATTTCTGGTGAGTGGTTCATCACAAGAATACGTGCTTTCATGCGTTCCCTCGCTTCTGATATCTTTCGTCTCTATTCTTTCATGAAAGAGTGAAGATACTAACTGGATAGCTTCCATTATACATTCCATGTACTTCTATGGAAAGTATTCAACGAGAGATAGCCAATGAGTCTACGAGAGTACATGCCGCATTTTGCTGTATCGTCTCACAAGTTCCTGTGTACTTATCGCCTTGTCCTGCTCAATCAGTCCACAGCTTGAAGCGAGTTGTCCAATAATCTGTTGTGGTGTCGTTCCTGTCGCACGTAACGGGTCGAGTCCCATACTCTGTGAGCGTTTGGCGAGGCGTTTTCCATCAGCGTCAAGCATCAAGGGAACATGGGCGAAGGTTGGAAAGGGAAAGCCGAGTGCTTCGTAGAGCAGTATCTGGCGCGGAGTTGAGGAGAGCAGGTCGAAGCCGCGCACGACTTGATGAATGTGCATGAGAGCATCATCGACAACGACGGCGAATTGATAGGCAAAGAGTCCATCTGAGCGGTAGAGGATAAAGTCCCCTATAGATTGCTGAACGTGTTGCGTGACCGGACCAACGAGCAGGTCTGTGAAGGTGACAATACGCTCGTCATCGACGCGAAAACGCAGAGATGGACGACGCCCCTGCGCTTCATAGGCGCGTCGTTGAGCGTTGGTGAGTGTTCGGCAGGTTCCGGGATAGCGTGGAGCATCTCCTGCTCCCTGCTGCGGCGCACTGGCAATACTCGCAGCATGAGCAATCTCGGCGCGTGTGCAGTAGCACGGGTAGACAAGTCCGGCATCTTGCAATTTTTGTAGATAGGTATGATAGATGTCGAGACGTTCACTCTGAACGTAGGGCGCATACGGCCCACCGATATCTGGCCCTTCATCCCAATCAAGGCCGAGCCATCGCAAGTCGTCGAGCATTCGTTGTGTTGTCCCAGTCCCAACAGCTTGTACACGCGGTGTATCGAGGTCCTCGACGCGCATCACAAATTGCCCATTCTGCACACGTGCGAAAAGCCACGTGAGCAAGGCAGTTCGCAAGTTGCCCATATGAAGTGTTCCCGTTGGGCTGGGTGCATATCTTCCACGTATGATTTTCATATAGCCGTATGTCCACGCAAAGTATTCTTATGTTGATTGTAACATGTTGTCCTCTTGACAGTATTCTGTGTATTGTTTATAACCTAACTAGTTAGTTTAAAAATATATTGGAGTAGCGTATGTCAGAGGAGAAAAGGAAACGAGGACGTGAGCGAGTCTATGATGCGGAGAGAACACGCGAGGTTATCCTGAATGCGTCTGAGGCACTTTTCGCCGAACATGGATTTGATGGGACAACAGTGGATACCATTGCTAAAGAGGCAGGTTATAACAAAAGTCTGCTCTTTCAGTATTTCGGCGATAAACTCGGCCTCTATACGCAGGTACTCAAACGCGCTGACAGGGAAATGGGCGAACTCATGGCGCGTCTAGCCGCACCCTTGCTTGCGGATGAAACTGTCGCTCTTAAAGCTTCTCAGTTCAAAGAATTTCTTACTACTATGGTGAGGTCTATTTTTGATTACATGAGCGAACATCCGCGTTTCGTGCGAATGTTGACCTGGGAGATGGCTGATGGATGGCAAACGTTCGCGCACATTGCCTCACAATTTCCGCCAGAAGATACAGTTCGTTTTGATGCACTGTTTCGTAAGGCACACAATGCTGGCTTGTTGCGCTCGGATTTTATGCCTGTTATGCAGCTAACGATGATGCTGCCATTATGTCAGACGTATCTTGCTTATCTTCCTCTGTATCAACGACTTTTGCCACATGAAGAGATTGCTGCCGCACATCGCTTGGCGGATGCACGAGCATATCTCGTCGATTTTGTAGTTGCAGGAATGGTGAATGATATGCCAGAGACGAAAGATGAGAAAGAGAGTTGAAAAATGAGGTGCGCTTTGCTGGCAGCGGATACCGATCCACAGTAGTTTCCCGACCCTATGGTACTCAATATTCTGCGTCAGGAGGATTGAACATCTCGCCTTTGGCAAGGGTATCCATTTCTGTCTGGGTGCGCCACTGGCACGTCTGGAAGGGCAGATTGCAATTGGAACGCTGCCTCGTCGCTTTCCAGACCTGCGCCTTGCATATGATGCTGCGCAACTGATCTGGAAAGATGCAGACTCTTTACGCTCTCTGGCTACATTGCCTGTAGTGTTTCAGGCGCGGTGAGAGACATTTCTTTATGTCAGACGCCCAATGGTATCACCTGACATCGTGGCGACCAGGGACAGGTGGCATCCGTTTCCACGGCTTTCGCGGCTTCCTGGCTGCGTGGATAGACATCAAATTGTGCTAGCAGGTCGCAGAGAGTGCAAAGTGGGAGACCGACGACATTGAGATAGCATCCAGCGATACGCTCAGTAGGTTGGAAGTCGGAATGCTGGATGCCGTAGGCTCCTGCTTTATCGAGTGGGTCGCCAGTGGCGATATAGGCGTCGATTTCGGCATCGCTATACGAGCGCATCAGCACGGGTGTTGTGCTACTCGCACTCACAAGTTTCGTCTCATTGTCGATGATAGCGGCGGCGACCACACCTGTGACGACGTGATGCCAGCGACCGCGTAATGAACGCAGTAATTCATGGGCGTGTTGCTCATCGCGTGGTTTGCCAAGCACCTCGTTATCGAGTAGCACGGTGGTGTCTGCTGCAATGACGAGGCGGTTGACGGCTTCGGGTAAGGTGAGCGCACCTTTCGCCTTTTGCGTCGCAGTCCACACCGCCATACCATCGGCAGTGCCACGATACTGTGCTTGCATAGCGTCTTCATCAATGGGCGAGATACCGACGGTATAAGGTAGGCCGAGTTGTGTGATAATCTGGCGACGACGTGGAGAGGCCGAGGCGAGCAGGAGTGGTAGTAGAGATGTCATGAAGAAATTTGCTCCAGTATAGTAACGGTCTCGATGTGAGCCGTGTGTGGGAACATGTCGAGCGGTTGTACCGAACGTAGGCGGTAGGCCGCATGTTGATGGCATAGGATGTCAAGGTCACGTGCCAGCGTCGAAGGGTCGCACGAGACGTAGACAATTCTGGGAACGGGATGCTGTGCAAGCACATCGAGTACGCTATGCTGACATCCTGCGCGTGGTGGGTCGATGACGAAACCATCAAGGTGCGTTGAGATTTGCGGTAACAATTCCTCGACTTTGCCTTTGAGAATATCGACATTTGCGACACTCCGCAGGTTCCACTGTGCATCCTTGATGGCACTTGCTGACTCCTCGATGGCGATAACCCTGCCGACATGACGTGCCATAAGAAGCGCGAATGTACCAACGCCGCAATAGGCATCAACGACAGTCATAGAGGCTGGCTCCTGCGTGTTGCCATCGAAGAGACCATGTAGCACCATCTGCGCCATGTTCTCCGCCTGAGCCGTGTTGGTCTGGAAAAAGGAACTTGGACGAATGCGGAACGTTTCACCCAGTAGTTGCTCTTCCATCGTCTCCGTATGCACGTCGATACCTGCATCAGTGAGTTGCTGCTCGACTTCGGAAGACTGTGTAGGCTGGATGAGCATTTGATGCGTGTGTATGCCGTAACGTATGAGTACCTGTGGTCGTGCGTTCTGCTGTTCACGGAGAATGGTCAAGGTGTGGTTGATTGGCTCCTCTGCGATAGGGCAGTGCGTGAGTGGCAAGACACGATGTGTACCACGCGCTGTAAGTCCCGGTTGTCCCTCGCGGTTGACGGAGAAGCGCATGTGGTTTCTGTAATGCCAGGGAACATCACACGGAACGGTATCGAGGAGCGGTGGCTGCTCGAAGTGACCGATATCGTGCAGTAACTGCTCGACGATGTTGCGTTTCCAGGCGAGTTGAGCGTCATAGCGCATATGTTGTAGCTGGCAACCACCGCACTCGCCAAAAACGGGACAGGGAGCCGTTACACGCAGTGGAGACGGCTCATGTATCTCCGTAATCCAGACACGCGGCGGACGCGGTTTCCAGTGTCGGCGATGCTTCTTTGAACGTGGGGCAGGTGGAGCTTCAACGGCAATAGTAACACGCTCACCGGGGAGTCCGGCGGGAACGGCAAGTAGCTGTACCTGTCGTTCCCCGGACTCGTTGATCGTCTCTATTTCGGCGCGTACATCCCCTGAGCGCGTCAGTTCGCCTAGTGTGACGGTGTGGTAGGTGACGACGCGCTCATAAGCAACGGGTTGGCCTTGTTGGTCTTGTTCTATCATCGTTTCTTGCGTTTGTTCGATTTTGAGTTCTTCTCTTGTTGTTGCATCTGTATCGCCGCGAGTACCTGACGGGCAAGCTGAATGATTTCGGCATCGGGGTCGAGTTCTTCGGCTTCTTGCAGCAATTGGTCGGCCTTTTGATACTGATGCTGGTCGATGTATTGAATCGCCATGAGGCCGCGAAGCGTGGCTGAGTCGGGGTTTGAGTCCAATCCCTTTTCAAGCAGCTTGATAGTCTCTTTTGTTTTTCCCTGCTCCGTCCAGAGCGAAGCAAGGGCGGCGAACCCATTTTCGTTCTCTGGCTCGACCTCAGTGCTACGAATGAAGGACTCTTCTGCACGTTTGGTTTGATCAAGTTCCTGATAGGTATCGCCGAGTTTGTACCAGATGTTTTCCTGATTTGGGTCGAGTTCAGCAGCACGTTGCAGATGTACCAGTGCGTCCTGTGGGTCTTGCCGCGAATGTGCGATATCAGCAAACCCAGACTCTATGATAGCTCTCGTTTCGCTGTCTTCTGCAACTGCAAGTGCTTGTTGATACAGTTGCTCTGCTTCGTCGAGACGCTCATCTCGCGCTACAAGGAATTGTGCAAGGGATGTGTAGTCACTTGCATTTTTGTTCACAGCAAGTGACTCGCGCAATACCTGCTCTGTTCGTTCAGCAAGCTGAGTATTCTGCTCTTCCTCTTCGTCGATGACTGCATTGAACATTTTGAACCAGACGGATGCTTGCAACTGCAATCCTGTATTGCGCTCCTCTGGAATGTTTTTTGTGATGAGAGCGGCGTAGGCTGCAAATCGTTCATCGTCCTGTATGGCTGCGGCCTTTGGAAATGCTCGCTCGTAGTTGCTTAATTCCTGTGGATGATGGGCAATGAGTGCTTCCGCATAGTACGTTGCCTGGAGCGAGAACCAGAAAGCTTCCTCTAGCTGCTCCTCCATCGTGCCAGCGTCCTCGTCTTCATCCCAATCCTCCTCGTCCTCATCTTCGTCCTCATCCGCTTCCTCGTCGCCTAGTTCCTCATCCTCAATGTCTTCATCCTCGTCGCTTTCGTCGGTATCTTCATCCGTCCCTTCGAGTGCGGCGAACAGCTTGAAGACGGGCAGTGTTTTGAGTTCGTCGGCAATTTCATCAATGCGCTTGTTCAACTCATCGTCAGAGAATTGCAGGGACTCGGCTACTTTGTCGGTCAGATGATGAATGAAGAATTCTCCACCCTCGTCATCCTGTGTGAGTGTGTATGAGGCCCAGAACCAGTGACGCCCGGTCAAGGGATAACTGAGAGAGGCTTGTGGTAGCTCTGGTAGTGAACTATCGAGGGGTGTTTCCTGATAGACGAGCGACCAGAAGGCGTCAAGCTCCTGCGTCGATTCATCCTCGGTATCAGGGGCGTTTTCTAGCTCTTCCTCGGTCTCATAGCGATAGCCAACTGTGACTTTGACGCCCTCTGGCTTTGCTTGCTCTGCCCATTGTTGCCTGAGCGCGACCCATGCATCTTTATCGAGGCCGCTCCGTAGAGGGCTATTGACTGCAAGTAGGTCGTAAGCCTCCTCGTAGTTTTGATTGCCCCATTCCTTGATAAATTCACTGATGAAGGTGTCGTCCAGGTCTTCGTCCTCGAAGTCCTCGAAGTCCTCCTCATCTGTGTCCTCAATGTCGTCTGGAGTTGGTATAAAGGTATCTATGCCGTTGATACCAGTTAGCTCAGGCGAAAGCATGTTCAGACTTTCGATGAGCGATGGCATCTGAGGTGGTATCCACTGCGAGTAGATGTTCATCGACTCAAGGCGAATGAGGGCGCGTCGAGCCTCTTTGCGAACCTGTTTTTGCTGTGTCAAGGTATTGATGGCGAGCAGAACACTTGCGGCATCACTGTTGCGCTCTCTCGAAAGGGCATTGAGGAACGTAAGTTGATCCTCTTCTGTCATCTCGTTGATGGGGGCGATAGCCTCTTCTGCTTGCTGATAACTCTGACTTGAGTAGAGCTGTTGCGCGATATCCGTGTAATGCGCGAGCTGTTCCTGTATTTGAGCTTCGTTATCGGTTTGCTGGTCAGAGGGAACGTTCTGATTATGCTTTTCAGGTTGCTTTCCCGGTTGTTTATCCTTTGCCATAACATTTTCCTTTTAGTGTCGTTTAGGTGCGTTGGGTGAGTTGGGTTCGTAAATTTGCAGGTGTACGCTTCGCACAATCTCCAGGTTCGGGTCGATAGCTTCGGCTTCTGCGAGTTCACGACGGGCGGCGCGTTTGTCGCCAACCACGTCAAGGACGGATGCATAGAGGGCGTGCAGGTGTGCAGAGTCGGGATTGGCATGGGTGCCTTGAGCAATAGTAGCTCGTGCCTGCTCGACCTCCTCTTTATTCATGTAAATTGCGGTGAGTTCAGAATAGGGTCGAATATCATTCGGGTCTTGCTGGATGGCGTGCTGATAGTCGAGTTCCGCCGCGTCTAAGTCGCCCAGGAGACGATGGGCGAAGCCGAGACTGAACCAGACACCAGCGTAATCGGGTTTGAGTTCAGTGACACGCCGATAATGTGGGATGGCGGCATCCATGCGTTCGCGGTGCATCTCGATGTTACCCAGTCCAGCTTCGATGCTTGCCTGTTCGTCGGGCGTCGGGTTGAGTTCACTTGCCCTGAGCAGTTCTTGCTCGGCCTCATCAAGGCGATCCTGGCTCAACAGGAGTTCACCCAGTAGCATATGACCTGTTGCGGCGTCCTGTATTGTGAGCGATTCGCGCAAAACGGCTTCGGCACGTGCGAGTAATGCTTCTCCGCGTTCAGCCATCCCATTGTTGATAAAGTTGTAGGCAAGGGCTGCTGTGGTTGCGCTGAGACGACGTTGCAAGTCGGCACGGTTGTCGGGAAAGCGTTGTACGAGGCGTTCGAGATAGACCATGCTGCGCTCAGGATTGCCTATGAGAACCGAGCGACCATATGCATCCTCGGCTATTTGCCGGTCAAGCGGCAATTTGGCGATGAGCGCATCATAGAAGTGTAGCATCTGTGTAAAACGCCATGAAGCCTCTTCGAGGAAGGCTGTCTGGTCATTTTGTGTTCCACCCTGCACACGTTGAATGAGTGCATCCATTGCGTCTTCGTACTCTTTGATGAGCCGTTGCAGTTCGTTGATAGGCAGACCTTGCAAACGTACATCTTCATCCGCGATACTCTGGATGCGCCACCCTTCACGCTGGCGAACCATTGTATAGCTTGTCCAGAACCAGTGACGCCCAGTCTCTTTGTTAATAGCACTTGCCATCGGGAACTCTCGCAACGTTCCGGCAAGCTGTGTATCGATAAGTTCAAGCGACCAGCCAAGCTCGACATCCTTACGCGATGTTTTGTTGACGGATGGATTGGGAACCCAGAGCGCACTCTTTGCCTGTTCGCGTTCATGGACGAATCCAAGTTCGACACGTGCGGGTTTCGCCTCGTCGAACCATGCGCGGTGTCGCTCGATCCATTCATTGCGGTCAAGGCCATTACGAATGTTGCTATCAGGAGAGAGCAGGTCATAGGCGAGGCCGAAATCGCCCATCGACCATGCTCCCAGGAAGTTGATGAGCGTTTCCTGGTCTTCCAGTTCAGGATGAACGAAGGTGCGTCCACTGTCTTCTCCAAAATTGGGAGCGTCGAGGATGAATTGGTTGATGAGGTTACGATTGTTACGAAACTCAACGGCTGGCTCGACATGACGCCATGTATTGACGGAGAGAGCATCTTCAATGAGACGTTTGCCCTCGGCGAGTGTGCAACTTGTCGGTGAGAGGTCAGCTATTTTGCTTCGCATCTCCTCAAGGCGGCGCGTCATGGCACGTTTGCTCACAATCTCAATGAAGCACTCTTTGACGCCAGCACTCCAAAAATCGAGCAGAAAGCCGAAGGTACGAACCTCGGTGTAGTCGTATCCTTGCTCCCACATGAGAATAACTTGTATCTCGCCCTCTTCACGGCTCTGAGTCGTAAGACCCTGCCAGAAGCGAGGGGCGTTGTTGGTGTTGAGTTGTACTGCGGATGCCTGAGCGACAGGGGGCGTCCATTGTGAACGCACACGCATACTTTCGAGGCGAATGAGGGCGCGTCGCGCCTCTTTGCGAATCTCTTTATCCGAAGCATAGGTGTTGAGCGCGGTCAGCACATCGGCGGCATCGGTAGTTGTAGTCTTCGAGAGTGTGCGAATGAAATTCAACTGAGCCGATGTGGGAAGCGCGGTAATATCGGCAAGCGCGGCCTCGGCCTCTGTCGGGGTCGAACTGGCGCGAACGGTCTGCGCCACATCGGGTAAACGAGCGAGCAAATCCTGCTCTTGCTCTGATTGAGATATATTATCCTGTGACATAGTGGACATCTTCTCTACTTAATTTTACACGTTAGATATCGAGACGATTGTATCACGAACTGAGCGAAGAGTCGAGCGGAAGCATAAGGATGGGTGTTTAATGGATATTTAGCTGATGGATGTCGAGCAGGATGATAACATCACCGGAAATAAGTATTTCTCCGGTGATGTTCTGTTGTTGTAGCTCTTGACCAAGTAGTTGGAGATAACCTTTGTAGTCTTCATTGCTCATAGAGAACATATTACAACATTAGTACGTTGCCTCAACGGTTGGCCTGTCAAACTCTGCAATGTGTAATGCTCTTGTTATTTTCGGTGATTCTGGTACTTCGGCTGTTTTATTTCTGTTACGCGCTACCATCAGAATGAAGATGGGGAAGGCGGCACAGTAGAAGTAAGAGGGCAGGCTGCGCCATGCGAAGAAGAGTGGTACGACGGCAAGTAGCAGAGCTGCTTCCGGTCGAGCGCGACAGATGCGCCAGTACCAGACGAGCGAGCCGAGCATGGCAATCCCTTCAAGTGCTGTATAGACCGATTGGGGCAGGTAGGGTATCAGGTGCGTTGTGCTGAGTCCAACAAGACCTACGCCCATTGGGAACATCGGGTCTGAGACGGGGGCAAGGACACCTGCGAGCCATGCATGCGGATTCCACAGGATAAAGGGCAGGTTGAAGGCGAAGAAAACGCTGCCAACAACGCTCAATCGTAGCAGGGCATCGCGCCACCCATATTGCCGGAAGATGAGGATGGCATAGAAGGGTGCGAGAAACCACGCGGTTTGTTTACTTGCCATTGCTAGCCCGAAAAGCAGTGCTGATGCCCAGCGTTTCTCGCGCCAGAGCCATGCGGCGACGATGAGCAGAATAGTGAACACGTCGAGGTTGCCGCCCGATGTCGAAGTCCACATTGGCACGTTTGCCAGCGCGAAGACAAGTATCCAGGGACGTAACGCAGGACGTGCCATCTTCCATCCGAGCGCGACCAGCGCGATATAGCATAACAGGTAGAACGGAAGAACGTTGTAATCACCAATCAGTGCGAACGGGATAAGCGTGAGGAACGAAAGTGCTGGATAACTGACTTTCGACTCGAATTCTGGCATTGAACCTGCTTTCAGGTCGGTATCGAGAACCGATTGCAGGTCGCTCATAGATGGATAGTCGAGCGTATGTGCGAACTGACCGACGCGAAGTGGCGTTGTCCAATCTGGCTGAATAGGGAAGCGACGAGCAAGGTTTATCATGCTAGAGTCGGTATACGGGTTACGCCCTTCAAGAAGCAGAATAGCCGCATTCGTATCCAACGACGTACCATCATTCGAGAATTGGGGCGGAATGACGCACAGAATGAGGCTATAGCCTAATTCGAGAATACCACCGATCATCAGTAGCACAGTGATGATGAGTAAGAGACGCTGTGTGCGCGTCGGATACTTTTTCCCTGCCTGTAGTGTCTGTGTATACTGCGCCTTTTGAGCCAACGGATGCTTTGTGGTACGGAACGCTCGCCAGAGGGCATAGAAACTGCTCAAGATAAGGATGAATGGGACAACTGAGGCAAACGGCCCCAGAATGGGAAAGTATAGACTATGTTTTATCTCGTTCATCGACTGTAGAATGAGCGCGAGAGCAACCCACAGAGCGCGTCTCTGCAAATCGACGGTGAGGTAGTTGTCGGGCGATACATCTATGGTGAAGAAATGGCGCATCCACTGTGGGAGAAATGTCTTGTGTTGAGGCTTGAGTATCCGAGACTGAACCAGATCCTCGACCATCACGACTGACGGGAGGATTGGCTGTCGTTCCATCGCTTGCATATAGGCATGTCTCCTGGTATCCCTGCCGGGTAAGATGTGGGAAAGAATCTCCCTGTATCGTGTATGAACAACCATTACACCCGTACATGAGTACAAGCGAAATGGATTTTCAAGGCGTCATAACAGAGTCAGGGCGTCATACGTATACGAGCATACGTGAGCATACAAGAAGCGTTCTCTGACCCTCATCTTAGAACGAAGTGGAGAAGTGTTGCGTCACAAATGCGAGGAAATAACTGAAGCATGTATCGGTGGTTTGACAATTTATCACGAACGATTCCATGTTGTGACATGATTCATCACGGCTGTGCATCCAGCCGGATAAGCGCACAGCCGTGATACATCACGGCACAACATGGAATTGGGATTTACGGACGTGATGAATCACGTCACGGCATGGGTAGGCGGAAATAGAGTTCGCGGTGTTGCAGGGAGAAGCCGAGGGATTCGTAAAGGTGAATGGCGGACGTATTGTCTTCCCAGGTGTGCAGGTCGAGGGCTTGCAAGTGGAGTTCGTTGTGGGCAAGGTCGATGATGTGTAGCATGAGAAGGTGTGCCAATCCCTGTTTACGATAGTCGGGATGGACGACGACCCGTTTGATATAGCCAATGGCATTAGCAGCATCGGTGGCTGGAACCATCAGTTCGGCTTTTGCTGCGGCTACACCATCGCGTTCGGCGAGGTAGATGAGCGTTCGTTCGTGCGTCGATGGGTCTACGGAGCCAAAATAGCGTTCCATGTCGCGGTGTATCTCACGGGTTGGAGAGGTACTGAAGCTATCGAGATGCTCGATGGTCGAGATATCATCGGGCGTGGCAAGACGAATAACCAACGGCGTTGTTGGCAGATTGTTAACCATAGAGAGTTCCTATCATTACACACTACAAGTACAAATAATGCGATAACCCGTTTCCCGTAATTATGGATGATTGCGGCGTGGTAGCGAGAGCAGGGAAACGAGCGCGTAGCCTGCGCAACCGAGCAGGAGTATACCGTAGACAATACTTTCGGCGTCGCCGTGTGTTCTGATGGTACTGACAATCATAGAGAGTCCCCAGATAAAGAATCCTGCCGCGACGAGGAACAATAATATGGTGCTTGTAAGTTTCTTATTCATCAAAATGATCCTTATAGCATGTGAGAAGTAATAGCTTTTTGCTGTTGTGTGTATTATAGCACAAAAGCTGTTTGTAGCCCAATGTCATTGACGTACTGGCTGTACTGGTTGCATCCAATGTTTGGATGAGCGAAGGCGGGCCAGCCACCACAGTACACCGCCGACAAGTAGCACTAACATCGGTTCGATAGGTGCGCGAAAGCGTATATTTGCATAAAATGCCATATTTTGTGCTATGGTCAATGCTATGACTACATAGACGGCAAGCAGGTCTCGACGATGAAATTTCCACGTGACAATGAGGCCGAATGCTGCGAGCAGAAATACGGGAATAGACATGAGGTACATGAGCGCAAAAACGATTTGCGAGGAAAGCCATTGTGAATGTTCGATGATGGGTAGTGCTGGCTCGAAGGTGTAGGGACTCCACATATGGATGAGATGCCACGTGAGGAGATAGGGTATGTCTTGCAAGTGGGTTGCAATCCAGTGGAGCGCGTGGGCGGTATCGGCTTTGTCATCCTGTGGTGTGTAGTGCCAGTCGTCGTGACTGAGCGTATCGACTGGCGGCCTTACCAGTTCTTTCGAGACCCAGAAACCGGGGCCAGTATTCGGAACATTGGTCAATACCGTATCGTTATAGGCTCCGACAAGTACATCGCCGCCACCTAGTGCGACTGGAATGAAGGCATGTGCCACACGATAATTGCGGTACGTCCAGGGGGTGATGAGTATGAGTGCGATACCAACGATGACGAGAACAGTCCATGCGCCGTTGAGCCAAGCACACAGTAGAACAGACGCGAGTACAGTTCGTGCGGCCCTGTAAAGAAATAGATGGCGGCAATAACGAAAGGCCAGAGCGGAGCGCGACTGATGTTGGCGTGATGAATGGCAATGAAACAATAGCAATGCTGGGCCAGCATTCCGAGAGCCAGATTGTTGTAGAGTGCCGCGTCATCCTTGGGAATATAGTTGTGACCTGTGGTGAGGTTGTACACGATTCGGACGAGTAAAGCGAGTAGAAAAATAGTGAGTACAGGAAGACATTTTCGGAAACGATTCATTGAAACAAGTTCACTTTCATGGCACTAAAGTCCTGTTCTTTTGCAACGCTCTGAAAAATTGGGTGGGTTATATTTGCGTAAAGAACATATAGTACAGTATATGACAGATTAGTCACGAACGTAATACTATAGGTTCTTATTTTAGGACAATGTATGCTTTTAGTTGTACAGGTGAAAGATAGTGATACCTACCCCACAAACTCTCAATATTGATACATATAACGATAGCAAGGTAAAGGAGACGAAAAAGTGGTCATGGAGCATCGTATTTACTACCTTGCTCTTTCTGCTCTGCATTCTCGTTAGCATTGCACCATTACAACGCATGGCTCCATTTCCATTGCTCGCTCCGTTACCGATAAGCCGCCTATTTGCTACTTTCGGGCAGTGGCTACCCATAAACTTGCTTCATTCAACGAGTTCGACGGGGAATGTAGAGTTTCTCGTACTGCTTGTACTAGCGTTTGTTCTCTATGCTGTGTGTGCTTTACTGATACGTTATCGGTTTTCAGTGGCTACATATGTACGAACATTGAGCATCATTATGTGCGGCACAGGAATTGCAGGACTACTGTTTGTATTCACACCAGCACTCCCTTCGCACGATGTCTTCATCTATGCCGATT
>DAIQNC010000009.1:0-16533 GCA_036788655.1 Ktedonobacteraceae bacterium | reverse complement strand
AAGTTCAACGTTAGGCCACATTCCAAAGGCGTTATCTGGCGTTCTGACACGAGTATAGGTTGTACTTGTGGTATCCATATTTGATGCATATATCGTAGCGTTACTACATTTTCCTCCCGGTACACAGCCTGCGAACAGAGTGGTTGATCCGGTTGATGCAGTTGTTTTCTCTGTCGTTTCCACATGGAAAGCCAGAACTTCGTTACTTGATGGTACTGTGTTTGATGTGTTGAGATTAAAGTTAGTTGGTTCCCAATCATTCATGAGGTAAGGCTGTGAATAGGTCGTTGCTGCTGAGGCAACATAGTACGGATTGAAATCGTCATAGAGTTCCATAGATGTAAGACCCGATGCATTGCTTTGCTCAACGGTCACAAAGGAATTGTACAGAGTGACTAACGTAGGAGCAGTGCTGACTTTCAGATACGTTTCGTATTGATCACCATCAGTCAATAGTGAGGTAACATCACCACCTGTCACATAGGTAGGAGTTATACTTGAGGTACTCACACACGTTATTTCACTGTTACTGGTGATATCGTACAGGCAAGCAGAAACAGCATTACCCGTTGATGATGCAAGCGTTGCGGAGAAAAGAACGTCTTTGATTGAATCCCAACCACCTGTAGGATGCTTCGTGTGGTCTGTAAACATCCAGATTTTGGGATATTGTAATGCGTGATCATTGGTGTCAGTAAGATGAAGGGTTTCCGTATGACCGATGTTAATAGACGTGTCCGTATCAGTAATCAGATTGGGATCTGATTGCAAAATAATGAGGCGAGAGAAACGGACACCCACAGTCGTTGGAGTTGTAGGACACGTGCCACTGCCACTATTGATCGTATTGCTTACCGCAGAAGCTGTCACCTCGGTCGTATTGTCTGCTGACCATAGTTCTGCATAACCAGTTTCTGTAAAGGTATTGCTTGTACTGTTGTAGGAGCATCCATATTCAATGCGAACCTTATACGTCGTTCCATTGACTAAATTTGCCAGAATATCAGCGGAACGGATACGTTTGGTTGTAGAAATAGCAGTATTTTTCGCAATGCCTGCTTCAAAATACACATGTGCCAGACTTGCGTATCGTGTGCTATTCCACGTAAAAAACCCTGAGCCACTTGCATCAGTATAGGTTACTGAGGTTGTTGACAGAGAGCTATCTTGTATATCAATTTGTTGCTCAATTGCCGGGTCTTTTGGTGGCGTTACTGCTTTTTTAGCAAAGGTACTTACTGGCCGCAAAAAGATTATCGTAATGAACAGAATAACACTGATACCACAGCCTACAACGAAAAAATTGTGTTTGTTGAACAAAGGAAATACTATTTTCCCAGGCGATGTTTTGTACTTGAAAAAGTCTGAATGCATGCTTCCCCCTTCTAAACGCGATATCGTTTTCTTGCCCCCATACAAATTATCGACTTTCCACCACAAAAGTAGCTTATATGAATGTAAAAGTCAATGAGTAAATTTGAGGGGGGGAATCATCCGTATGCCCTCGCTTCATTTACCTCTCTGTCGCTGAATGAGGGGTAAGCTTGCGCGTAATGAGAAATAAAGGAGCGTACTTAGAAGAGTAAGGAGTAGCCAGAAAGCGACGTTGAAAGAGGCCAGCAGGTGCATCGTATCATGAAGAATGCGGAATGGGTCTGTCACAAAGTACCAGGAATTTGTGCGTTCTATTCGTCCTAACGAAATACCGAAAGTCACCAGCGCATTGATGATAAAAATGAAAACGACTTGATTCCATTTTGCTTTCTCTTTCGCCTTCTCTCCAAAGACTTTCTCTGCTGGATACACTGCCGCAAAGTAGGTAATAACTCCGAAAAGAAGTAACAGAAAATACTGAGATATCACAATTAGTTTCTCTATCCCTTCGACTCGATGCATATTTGGAAAGAAATGAATAATATCAGTTAGAAGATACAGTGTATTGGGGAGAAATATTATCCATACCACAGCAGAAAGAATTCGTAGCACTCTCCATCTCATTTTTTTCATGAACCATCCAAAAAAAACTGCGACAAGTGCCAGAAAAACATTGAAGCTCATCCACAATATATTTGAGAGAATAACATGCATTTCTTTATTTTATATCTGTTGCTTACTCACAGAAAACAGCATATTGATACATGAAACCTTGCTGTCCTCGTACTACTATCATATGAATCCATTATAGATAATAGCATTGCATATTGTAAAGGTCAGGAATATGCTTCATGCGAATACCTATTTTTGCCGCTTCACAAACGCAATAGAAAGCAATTTCGTAATAACCTTGAGTTTAACACCCAAAATCCTTTACTTAACTCCACTATTGATGTATACTAATACTGTACGCAGATTTACTTACCCCCCCGGTTACAAAGGCGCAATTCTGCTATGTAGAATGATAAACATATAGATGTATGTCTATCAGGACATACAATTATGGTAGTTATAAAGTAAACATTTCTTGTTTCGATGCTCATTCATTATACATTGAGCAGAAGAAGCACTTTTATAGAATCGAAAATACGAAAGGAGGGTATAATCTCAACAAGTAACTTTACGTGCAAGAAAAGCACATCAATTGAATAAGGTTGGCCTTCCATTTGACAGGGATGTCAACCAGGTTAAAAACTTATTGATAACGTACCCTCATTCAGAGGGATCAAGGTAGGGGGCCTTTAAATGACTTATGTACACCTGGATTTGGAGGCTGAGAACAGTTCAATAAAAACTGCTATTTCGCCTTTATTAGTAAAACCTGTGAAAGTGCTAGTTGTCGATGATCATGCACTCGTGCGAGCGGCAATCAAGCAGGCACTGACCTCTCAACCAGAGATTCAGCTTGTCGTCACGGTATCGAATTATGCAGAGGCAGAGGAGCAAGTTATACAACAGTCACCAGAAATTATCTGGTTAGACCTGCATATTGTGAACGGCAATGGCATTACGGAGATTCGCCGCTTGAGACAACTTTCACCCACCTCTCGTATTCTAGCACTCGACGATGTTGAGGACGATAAGGAGGCATTTGCCGTGATCATGGCAGGTGCGCAAGGCTATCGTTCCAAGCAGGATGTGAATCCAGATGATCTGATGGCGATGATTCAGATGATTTTTAGAGATGAGTTCGTGCTACGTCCGGCACTATTGACACGGCTCATGCAACGCTTGCGCAAAGCCGCACTACCATTATGGGGTGTTGAAAATGGCTCGACCAATTCGTATCATGCGTTACTTGATAATGCCAAACTGAATGGCATCACCGAGTTAACGGCGCGAGAGCGCGAAATCTTGCAGTTGATCAGCCAGGGCTATCGTGACCGCGACATTGCGCAGGGACTGCACATTTCGGAAAAGACTGTGCAAAAGCATGTACAGAGTATTCTCAGTAAGCTGGGTGCTCAGAACCGCACGGAAGCTGCCTATCTCATCCATCACCAATCGGCGGCTTTATAACACAGTGTAGTTCTTCTGACAGCCCTACTTCACCATCCCCTATCCCCCACTGAGAAGCCTCTATGCCTGTCTCGACAATTATCGCCATTTATTCCTGCCCAAAAAGACAGGAGATGAATGGCGATTATCTATCGATATATCTGACCGATACTTAGCTTTTCAGTATCGGCTGTTTTGCTGTTAGCGCGTTAATCATACTTGCTGGTATAGTAAAGTCATCGTACCATCTTCCTCCAAAGGGACGTGGCAGAGGAATGATCTGATCGCTTGAATACGCCAGAATCTTCCGATTATAGGCACGAATAGCATTGCGCAGGTCGAAGGGCAGTTTGCCATCGAGGTTGATGGCATGTTCCATCTCATCAAGCAGGGAGCGTGTTGTGTCGATGGTCTTCAAGACAATCTGGCAAAGCGTGGCGGGTAAGAGTCCTACTTCACCTTTCATAGTTACCAGTCTCGTGATAGCCTCGTAGGTAACATCCTGTATCTCGCGCCTCGACATCCACTCCGTCTCATAGTTCAGTCGCCTGTGCCAGAGCGGATCAACCATTGCCTGTCTATGTTGCTCAAGCGTCTTATGAAAAATGCGGTAGCCATGTTTTTCAGGCTCTTCAAAGAAGCGTGAGCCTGGGTCCAGGAAAGGAACCATCGGACAAATAAGCGGCAGTACATTTTTGCCACGAAACTTCTTCAATAAATAGCCACTGTAGGCGATAGAGTCAAGTACCGAAGCAGACGTCTGCCGAGGCATACCGATAAAGAACCATATCATCACGTTAGCGATGCCAGCATCCAATGCTCTGACAATCCATTCTTCCATCTCAGCCATGCTATAGGTTCCTCGCCCGGAGAGTTTGCTAATGACCGGATCATGAGACTGCGGCGAGAGCATAATAGACGCTTCTGTTGCCTTTCCCATTTTTTCGAGTGTATCCTGGTCGGGTAGATGATACGTCTCGAAAAAGACGCTCTTATAGCCCATTTCCTTGACGGTATCGAGGTACTGATGCAAGCGCGACTTCGTCTCCGAGTAACATTGCAGCGCATAGATAGAGGTCATTTTGGCGGTATCACCCAGCGATTGTAGCTCGTGAATGACACGCGAATTATCTTTGGCGACCAGCGTTTTCTTAATCCCCATAATCTTGTTCGTCGCGTACCGCGAACCACCACAAAACGGGCAATCAAAGGCGCAACCCGTGTTGGGGAGCGTCATGATAAGTTTTGTTCGGCTGGAGACATCTTTTGAATCGCGGTAATACGACCAGTCAATGCTCACATCGTTATAATTCTTCATCGGTTTATGCGTGAAGCCCGTGTCGATCACCTCACCATTGTGCTTGTACACGAGATTAGGAATATGATCGAAGGTGCGCTCTCCACGTTTGACCGCCTGCATAAGCAGCGTCATCGGGTCAAGGGTATCGTAGCCCTTCACAACCACATCGACAGCAGGGTATTGAATCAGTTGGTCGGCATAATAAGTGGATGAAATTCCACCAAATATCACCAGTGACTCCGGGTGAATGGCCTTGATACGTTTAGCGATTTCGATGGAGCCGTGACAATGCGCCATCCAGTGCAAATCAAGTCCGAATATTGGAGCTTCCAATCGAGCGATTAAGGCATCCACGTCGATTTGTGGATGCATCAGCATGAGCGAGGCAAGGTTCACAATATCTGTTTGGAAGCCATGTTCCTGCAAGCGTTGCTTGATCGCAAAAAAGCCAAGAGGATACATCTCGTAGATAGATGTTACATTGACGCTATCCGAGTCACTCAAGTAGGCAAAGAGAATATCATCACGCTCACGGAAATCATAGACACTTGGCGCATGCAACAGAAAAAGGTCTGCCTTTAGTGCCTGAACTTGTTCATCCACAGCTACTCCCTTCTGGACTACATCCAGTATCCTTCATCTTCTCTCGAAGACACGCATCTTCATACCATGTAAGGGCATACCAGTAGCCCTGTAAAATTGGCTAATTTCCTGGTCGCGCACTAATTCGAGACGATAGCGACGCAGGATGTGCAAGATCATCGTCTTGATCTCAACCTTCGCAAAGTTGATTCCGATGCATATGCGTGGGCCACCCCCGAAACCCACAAGTGCATAAGGAGTCTTTTTATGCTCTTCGCGTGGTGGTGCAAAGCGGTCAGGGTCGAATCGCGTTGGGTCTGCGAAAATACCGGGCATCAGATGCGTTGCAGCGATAGCATAGAAGGCGTAACATCCTGCTGGAATGTGATACCCGTGAAACACAACATCTTCCAGAACGCCTCGTGGCCCGTTGGCTATCGGCGGATAGAGACGCTCGGCCCCGCTTACTGCCTTATTCAATACCTTCATGCGCTTCATATCATCAAAGGTGAACGTTCCATCGCTCCCTACCAGTGCTTCTTGCTCTGCCAGGACTCGTTGTTGATAGTCAGGATGCTGGCTCAGAAGATACAGTAACCATGTACTCAAGCTGGTCGATGTCTCATGACCGGCGACCAGCAGGATATTGATATGTGCGATGATTTGCTCATCGCTGAGTGCATTCCCCTGCTCATCACGCGCCTGCACAAGCAACCCCAACAGATCATCTGTAGGATGTGTACGCCGCTCCTGAATCTTCGCCTGTAACAAGCGCGAGATTTCGTACCTGTGCTGGCTTTTTCTGGCTCTCATTCCTTGCATGAGCAGATGGACGAACAGAGTGCGCAGAGCATCAACCTCTGGCCCTGCCTGAAAACCTGCCAGTGCTTCAGCGGCGACGTTAAACGTGATTTTACGCGCTTCCTGATACAGATCAATCTCATCCACTGTTGCCCAGCGAGCAATATGTTGTTGAATGATACGGCTCATGAGAGGAAGATAGCGATCCATAGAGCTATTTGCAAAGGCAGGTTGCATCATATGGCGATGTCGTCCATGCTCCGCGCCATCCATCGTGAGTAGCCCATTTCCGTAGACATCCACAACGTTATAGAGCCTTCCCCACCCCTCATGATAGGAAAACTTTGCCCGGTCACTTGTGAGTACAAAACGATTTGCTTCTGGCCCAACGAGAAAGACAAGGTCGCGTTCAAGATAGGTCGTGCGAAAGACAGGCCCATGCTGCTCATACATGCTCACCAGAAATGGCCCCAGATTGTTCGCGTAATTTCCAGGCAGCGCGATGTATGGAATATCTTTAAATGAGCGCGTTGATTTCACCGCTTCACTCGGCCACTTGCACACTCTGCCGTGAGCGAATATAGGTACAGATGGTATCAATTGTTTCAAAGTTTTCAGGAATAACTTCAAAATCATCCACCGCTACATGTAATTCATCCTCCAGAAATACCAGGAACCTGAGTAGCGCAAGCGAATCCAGGATACCGGATTCCAGCAACTGTGTATCATTCTTCAATGGAAGTAACTCAGGCTTGCTGATGAGTTCACGACTGATAAACGTTCTGATGATATCTTCCACATCAATCCCCTTCATGATAAATTTACACTATATTCCATAGACTATAAAGCGAGGCTTCCAAAGATTGCTCGCTCTACAAGTTCGCACACAATATGACCAATAAGGATGTGTGCTTCCTGAATGCGCGGCGTGTCGCCAGTAGGAACACAGATACAATAGTCAGCCTCTGACTTCAATTGCCCTCCGTGTTCGCCAGTGAAACCAACCGTGACCATACCTTTCCGATTTGCAGCACGAAGTCCCTCTACGACATTCTGTGAGTTACCACTCGTAGAGATACCAATAGCCACATCTCCTGCCACGCCAAATGCCTCGATCTGCCGTGAAAAGATTTGCGCGTAGGTATAATCGTTTCCAATAGCGGTGAGCGTAGATGCATTCACAGTGAGTGCCTGTGCTGGCAGAGCAGGCCGATCCATGTAGAATCTTCCCACCAACTCCGCCGCAATATGTTGTGCGTCAGCCGCGCTTCCCCCGTTGCCGAATAGCAACACCTTGTTACCCGTTCTAAATGCACCAATGATGCTTTCAGCCACTTCAGCACACACCTCTGTATGCTGCAACAGCAGTTGGTGAACCTCAATGCTCTCCGCAATGCGCTGGCTTATGACTGCCTCCAACTGTATCACTGACTCAACGTGCGTCTCGGTTGACAGCGATGTCCTGATCGTGACCATTTACCCTCCATGTCTGCAAGCCCATCGGCTCTAAACTAACGTCTATGATTGTACATCCTTGCTCTTTCAGCTTTGTCACCACCCCATGCTTCCTCTTTATAGGGCAGTACAGCAGCATATATCCTCCACCTCCGGCTCCTGTAATCTTCCCTCCCAACGCACCATGCTCACGCGCCGTCTCGTAGAGGCTATCGAGCTGCGGATTGGATATCCTCGAGGACAACGACCTCTTGAATTGCCATTCCCGATGAAGAAGCTCCCCAAAATTGTCTAGCTCACGCCTCAATAACGCATTCTTCATTTGAATAGTGAGCGTCTTGAGTTCACGGAGTGCCTGCATCGTGGTTTCTTCTCTGCGCTCATAGCGATCAACTTGATCCTGAATGATATGACCCGACAAGTGCATCATGCCGGTATAGCAGAGAAGCAGATTGTACTGTAGTTCGTTTATCACGTCGGGACTCACCTTGAGTGGGTTCACCACTATGCGGTCCGAGAGAAATTCAATATAGTTGAAGCCACCGAAGGCCGCTGCATATTGATCCTGGAGTCCTCCCTGAATACCCAGCTCTTCACGTTCAATGACGCAGGCAAGGTCTGCAATTTCATAATCGGTAAGCGGCAGGTACTTAAACTCTTTCAGCAAGCCAACCAGCACCACCATCATCGCAGATGACGCACCCAGACCAGAACCGGGAGGCGCATCACTATGAAGCAACAGGTCAAAGCCCCTGTGTTCCGTCGAGACGAATTTTCGGATGGCCGCTTTCACGAGGTCTAGCTTGCCATCATAGGCGAGTTTGTCATCCTGGTTGTATGTCACCGAAATGCCAAAGTCAAGCGATTGAACCGAGATATTTCCATCGGAACGAGGCTGGAGCGTCCCATACGCATAGCGATTGATGGTGGTACTGAGAACACATCCTCCTTCCAATTCGGGGAACGGTGGTACATCGGTTCCTCCGCCAGAAAAACTAATTCTCAAAGGTGCTTTGGCGCGAATTAACACGATGAGTACCTCCGTTGATCCACCGCTGCCAGCAGTTGTGTCGGACTTGATTGCACCTGCCTGTAGTCCGTAGGAATACCAATGTCGATGAAATAGCCTTCCAGCGGCAATCCATAGAGACCATGCCCGATAAGCTTCGGCAGGATATCCTTCTCCAGAGAGACCGCCTGTCCAGCAGGAATGCTATCGAGAACCTCTCGATTGAACATATAAATGCCACTATTGATAAGGCCAGCAGTGCGACCTTCTCTCTTCTCAAAGAAGTTTTCAATGTGACCCGACTCGTTCAACTGCACAACACCGTAGCGTTGCGTATCGGCAACACGAGCCAGTGCCAGACTCGCTATAGCCTTCGTCGTATAATGATAATGCATCAGTGTGTGCAACTCGATATCAAACAGGGAGTCGCCATTCATAAGGAAGAAGACATCATCGTGAATGAAGTCTTCGGCGAGCTTGAGTGCGCCAGCCGTTCCAAGAAAATCCGTTTCGTATGAATAGCTGATATACATACCCAGACGATTCCCTGTCCCAAAGTAGGATTGAATAAGGTGAGCCTTATATCCCACGCACAATGTAACTTCATAAATCTCATTATTTTTAAGCTGCAAGAGCAGGTACTCTAAGAAAGGTTTACCAGCAACCGGGGCCATAGGCTTATTCAGCTGTTCCAGAACTGGACGGAGCCGCGTTCCTGCCCCTCCAGCTAAAATCAGAGCCTGCATATTCTTTCCATTCCTTTCTATATAGCCCGGTTCAAAGCACTGAGGGTTCTCTCAGTTCGACCTTCTCGCTATCCCTGGCTACTCTATGTATAAAGCGGCTAGGTATAAAGCGGCTAGCAGATGAGCTGGTAGCATCGAAGAGTGACTGATAACATGTGGCAGTGTGTTCCCATGAATGGGGATTCCCATAGCGTTTGCCACGCAGTTTTGCTACCTGCCTCAAGCCATTTTGTAACGCGATGGCATCCTCCGGCGGTATCAACACAGCCCCTTCATAGGACTCTACTGCCTCGCCCAGCCCACCAACACGAGTGACAACTATCGGTAAACCCCAGCTCATTGCAATGTGTAGCGGCCCACTCGCTGAAACACGGTGGTAGGGAAGCACTAGAGCATCAGCCTCGGCAAAGAATCGTGCCACCTCTTCATCTGATACATAGCGGTTGACGAACGTGATACGGTCTCTATAGCGGCTCTCGTTAATGAGAGTCGCTGGCACAGTCCAACCTTCCCAGGTCTCACCTACGATAGTAAGCCAATAGTTGTCAATTTCGCTCTCTGACAAGGCGTTAAATGCCCTGATAAGGTCTTCAAGTCCTTTATACGGTCGAATGAGGCCAAAAAACAAAAGATTACAGCAAGATGCAGGTGCAGTTCGTTGCTCTTTCTTCCGATCAACTGCTTGATACTGGAGAAGAGGGCCAACAGGAGCAACGGTGACAGGGCGTTGTCCCAGGTCATACCTGCTCCGTAACAGGTCTTCATCGTGTTTAGAGTGAACGGCAAAGCCGTGTGCCAGACGTACATAGGTGCTAATGAGCGGCATATTGGCCTCTCCTGGATCAAGTACCTCGTGGAATTCAATCAGCACTCGCGCACCAAGCAACCGGGCGACAAAAGCAAGTAGCAGATATGAATGCAGCACCGTTCCGCTCCACCACTGGAATAGCACAACATCAGGATGCACTCGTCTGAGAAATTTCAGGGCGCGTAGCATACTGGGTAGCCAGTACCAGTCCACTCCGTCTAAAACGCGCACATCCGGGTCATAGGACAGTTGAGTCAGGTTCGCACCTACACGCTGGCGACCAGGATACAGAAATGTTGGTAATAATTGGCGCATCAAGATCGCTGATGTATCATGAGATTGAGCCAATGCATTCGCTATGCGGAGCGTGTGGGAGCTGATACCGCTCAAAAAACGCATGCCCGCGCCAATAACGCATACCCGTAGTTGTGGATTCTCTGTCATCAATATATAACCTCCCCGGATGATTCGTCTCCCTGTCGATTCAGGGCATCTCTCTCTGTATGACCTGAATCAGGCTGAAAGGCGGATGTACTGTTCCGGTGTTGATGACGGCGCGTGAACATAAAGTCGGCTCCCGCCACCAAACTTCCGGCTGTCTGCGCGATCAAAAAGGCCCATCCTGCTCCTGCAATACCCAGGCGTGGGAGCAATTCCCAGGTGAGCATCAGCGTGAGCGCACCCATGCCAACGTTGATGAAACCGGCAAAGCGCAGACGATTCTGCACACGTAATACCGTCAAATAGACGTTCGTGATCGCGTCAGGCACGGTGGATAGGACGTAAATGATGAATAGCACCAGCCCGTGTTGCGCATAGTCCGGGCCAAAGAGTAACAAAATATAACGCCCGGCAAACAGGCAGAACACCATGGCTGGCCCAATGATGATGCCGATGAAGAGAATACTGGAACGCACCTTCTTCGCTAGAGCCTCAGTATCATGAGACCCTTCAGCGAACAGGGACATAGACACGGCATATGAGCCCATCGTGAAAAATTCAGCTAACCGCAATGTCATATAGTAGTAGGCATTATCCGATGGCGATAGGAGCGTCGCTACGAACACTGGTAAAAGGTAATAGGGTAAGATGCCGCCCAGATTGATGAATTGATTTCCTGCCAGCGATGAAAGCATTGAGCGTACTTCCTCCACCATGCCGTCTGGTGTCAGGCGATAGCCTCGTCCCAGGCGAGGTATCAGCAGCATTCCTCCAATCAATATCACCGCCATCGCCACAACTCCCGGTAAAAAGACGCCCAGTGCGCCTATCCGAACCATCAGGACAACTGGCAGCACCAGCAGAGGAATTTTGAGTACCGCAGCCGTAAATTGTCGCGCCAGCTTATTGTGCGCAGCCCGTTCAGCAATAAAAGCCTGATCCAGCAAAAACGAAACAGTCATAAGCGGCACACCAACGACAATAGCAATGAGGTAGCTCCACTCGTTTTCAATGAAAGCGAACGGTGGAGAAAAGAGCGGAAGAGCAATCAGGACAACGACACCTGCAAGTAACCCTGCCAGAAGACCAGTGAGCAATCCAGCATTAAGCGTGAGTGACCATGCATAGCCTGACTCGCGGCGAGGTAACATCTGTACCAGCGTAGCATCCATACCCATAAGAGCAATAGTTGAGGCTAAAGCCATAACCGAGATAATTGCCGACCCCAGGCCAACATCATAGGTCGAGTAGGTGTGAGCCGCCACCAGCCAGAAGATATAGCCGAATAATGCTGTAACAATGTTTGTCCCCATGATAAAGAGGCTATTGCGTAGCAGCGAATCGGTACGCACTCGATACAACAATGTGAGCAGAAACTGCAAAGGATGCTGACGAAGTTGTTTATCGAACAGTATGCTACTAACTTTCATGCCAGAACTCCTCAAGCACTCAGCCATAGCACCACGTGTCGGTATATCGACGTAGGTGCATCCATGCGGTAGAGGTCCGCTTCCACTTTTGCTTTTCCTGTAGTGGCGGTTTGTGCTAGCGAGAAGGTCGTTTGCCATTGCTGCTTCGGGCTGAGACTAACATCAGACCACTCCACTACTTCCTTGCCATTTACAGTAAGAACAAGATGATACTGCATGGTTGTCGTTTCCATGTTGTTCACACCAAGTTGAACAGAGTTATGCGCATTGACTCCATTCGCTGGTAGCATCCATAGCTGAGTGAAGCCTGGAGAGGGTTGGTGTTCTGCTCCAATAATGGATACAGCAAATGCGCCACAGATGATAAGCGCGGATAGACCCAGCAGGAGCCACTGGCTAAATTTGAGATGAAAATACGCTCTCGACCATCCTGATGCAGGTATGCTCTGCCCACGTCGGCGTATAAGCGTCACAACACAGGCACATAGCGTAATGCCACCCAGGATACCTGCCCACGAGTCGGTCTGTAAGCCAAATGGCGTCACGTCGATAAGCAGTCCGCCCAGTACCGCCGTCACCAGACTTAAAGCAATGCTAAAAACGAGGCGTTGTGAAACCGGGAACGCTCTTTCTGGAAACAGCGCAGAGGTGAGTGCATAGCCCGGTAGCACAAGTACAAGCGGTAACGCCAACAAGCGCACAGGAAGCCAGTTCGGAGGCACAATAAAGAGTAAAATGACCAAAATAATGGTAATTGCCATTACCGCAACGATATCTCTTTGTATTGATCTATATTTCATCAAGTTATTCCAATTATCCTGGCTATGGCTGCGAAATCGCTTTCACATCATAGAGAATGATATTGCCACTATCAAAAACCCGATTTACATTCTGCACCTCATCAAATTTCGCCAGCATTGCTGCATCGAGCGGCTCGCTATAATCGGTCTGGTCTACTCCGATGAGGCGACGGTCAACAACGATATATTGAACATCTCCTTGCTGTAGCGTGGATACGACATCATGGTCAAAGGTCGGTGAGATATAAATAGAGGACACGAGGATTTGATCGTTCGAAGGTGTTACAACCCATTGGCCTCCATAAGTTGCCATCAGTATCGTATTGACCTGATCGCCGATCACGCGATGTCCAGGGCCGAGATAGGAGTATGCCCACTTTGCTGCCATAATGCTCTCTGGCTGAATGGAACGTTGATCAGAATACGGCAGATATGAGCCAGGTAAACGGTTCCAGAGAGGTGAGGTTCCCGTGACCCATCCACCGATGAATATGATCGCAAGTAACCCTACGAGCGGCAGCCGATACATCCAGTTTGGCGCACGAGCTATCCAGAAATGCGTGATGCCAACAGCCAGGACGAGCGCAATCGCACCAAATACATATGGTTGTAAGCGTCCCCCTAAGTTCACCCCTGATGAAGTCAGGCGCATTAGCTGACTCACCGGATAGATAAAAGCGGCTATAGCTAACATAAGGGCAGTAGCATTGGCACGATAACGCCGCCAAATCTGGAACAGGCCAAATGGCAATCCGAGCATGATTAACGCGACAGCAGCAAATGCCGCGATGCGCTCCCATAGAGGCTCTACAAATCCGCCAGCATCGTGAAAGAATTGGCGCGTTTCTCTTTCACCTGCGAGTATCTGAAGAAACTGGCTCACCGTGGATGAATATGTAGGGTACAGATAACCGACTGCCTGTGCGCCAGTATAGAGTAACCACAAGGAAGTCAGAACTATGGCAAGGAGTGCTGTTCCTCCCGGATTGCCTTGAATTTCCTGCCCCCGGTTTTTCGGGTTTAATGTCCTTCGTTTAAGAATGAGAAACACCATTGTCCAGACAATAAGCACCAGATCGAGCATGAACGATGTTACGTGGTGCGTCACGACTACCGCTGCCAGTCCAAGCCAGATTGCCACCGTCAAACCCAGGTGGTAGGCTTTAGACGAAGAACTACGTTGGACGACAGCATATAAAACAAATGCCATAAGAGGCATTGCTAAATCCTCGTAGTGATACAGCGTATCGGAGAAAAACGTTGGCTTCGCCATATAGAGCATCATAGCGATTCCTGCCACCAGAGCCGAACCGCTGATATATTCGTAGAATAGAAAGAGCGATAGCACAAACACAATGCCTGCCGTATTAATCACTATCATTCCAGAGGCAAAAATAGAGAGACCTGTCACGTTTGTCAAAGCGTTGGTAACAATTTGTAGCCCCGGATAGAAGGGACTGATGGGTAAAAGAGGGCTGGGAAGAAAAAGATGTCCACTCATGGCAATGGTCTGTGCGGTTCGCCATTGTAAAAATTCGTCATTGAAGCTAAAGGCAAGCGGCTGCTCCAGATATCTAATAAGGTAAAGTTCAATTCCTAACATTACCAGAAGGGCAAGCCGTTCCTGTCGTACTGGCTTCGGTGAAATGAGACGTATCGAGACAGGGACGAAAAGCACGACCAGACCGAGCCAGAAGAGAGTTTCCGCCCACGTTGATGAAACTCGTCCCGCCTCGGCTGCCAGGGCTACCAGGAATAGGCCAGAACTACTGGTGACGGCTAGCATCGGCAACCAGCCCCACATGGCATATGTCCAGCCAGCAGGAACTACATTATTATTAGACACCTTCGCGGCTTCAGGAGTCTCATCACTAATAGACTTCATACAAACAACATCCTTTATAACCTTTATAAGTATGCAGACCCTCTTTATAAGACTGCTATTCCATATGGCTGCTATTCCATTTCAATATATTGGCGATTACACACCGTTAGTTGACCACCCTTCATGTGACCGTTATCTGTAGTCTGGCGATGAATCGCCAGACGAGCGGTGGTCAGCAGTGGAGTTCGTCTGCGATGAAGAATTTTCACAATCAGAATCGGTAATTTCGTAGAACCCCGATTTATCGATGGGGTTCCGGCTCGGTGAACCCCATCGATAAATCGGGGTTCTACGAAATTGCCGAATTCGCTCCTAAAAGTTCATCATCGCCAGACTACAGATAGAGCAGCTCGTTCGTTCCTATGCAGTCTCCGTAACACTGGTCATATCAGAACTCTGCGTAGCTTCTGCTTCCTCTTGCAACACATTTCGATACGCTTGCTCAAAACGCGATACCAGTGTACTCACCTGGAACTCGCTGAATCTGCGTAGTCCGGCCTCTCCCATACGATTGCGAAGATCGGGGTCAGCCAGTAGTTGCTGAATAGCTTGTCGCAGGGCTACTGGATTTCCCGGCTGAACCAGGAGACCAGTTTCACCATCAGCAACAATATCCATCAAACCGCCGGTTCGTGATGCGATGACGGGTCGCCCAGACGACATGGCTTCCAGAGCGACCAGACCAAAAGGTTCTGACCACACCGAAGGAACTAACCCTATCATGCAGCGTTGCCACGCTTCCAGAACGGCATAGCGCGGCCAATCTTTCAGAACATAGACGTTATTGGGACAATGCACGGACAAACGCGACCACTCAGGTGTCTGATGTCCAATGAGTACCAGAGGAGGCGCATCTGTAAGACCTTCATAGGCGCGTAGCAATACATCTACTCCCTTAGAATGACTTAATGAGCCTACAAAGAGCAGAAAATCCTCAGTTGGTAGCTGTGCAATGTATGGCTCGGTATCACCATGTAGGCTTTCAATGTCATCAGGGATGAAGTGAGGAATGACCTGGAACGGCTGTTGCGTACCAGCAAGGCCATTTCCTACTGCTACTGCATGGCTATTCGGCAGGAACATGTCAACGGCACTGCGCTCAATGCGGCTCATTACCCGATGAGCGAGAACAACAGGCACTCCCTTTGCCACACCATAATGTTGAGAAGCACAACTGAGGCACTTCTTTACACCCGGCCCCTCACACGGCTCGTCATGATACATGAGCGTTAACTTTGGACACGTCAAGCCATAGTCATGTAGGGTTACAACCAGTCGCGCCTTTCCCCGGTCTTTCAGGGGTAGAAAGGAATACACGAGCCAATTATGGGCATGAACGATCTCTGGTTGCTCTTGCTTGAGAATACGACGTAACGCCTGCACTGCCTCCGCATCAGGAAAAGGTGGTGCGAAACGGCGATTATTATTTTTGAAAAGCCATGGCATACGTTGCATCGAGGAGTGAAAGCGATACACGCGCACCCCCTGATCCTCTTCGTATTCAGCCAGACCCTCGTACCACTGCGTGACAACAGCAACATCATGTCCACGTGACGCAAGCTCGACACTGAGAGTGCGCACGTGTATCGCTATTCCTCCGATAATGGGTGGATAGGACTGTGAGAGCATCAAGATACGCATATTCACTTTCTTTCCTGGACGGTGTAATTCAAGGCTTCTGTGCCATGCTCGGCTCTGCATATTGCCATGCGTACAAGTCTCGGCCTAACAACTGCTTCAACTTCCCTACATCCTCTGCGAAGTATGCTTTGAGTTGTGCATACAAGTGTGGTTCCAGAGGCACACGACGTGTCATCATACCAATAGCTTTGCTGGCCCATATT